>JABXIR010000262.1 GCA_013372965.1 Gammaproteobacteria bacterium | reverse complement strand
GCCAACTGGATTATGGGCGAGCTCAGCGCAGCAATGAACCGCGATCAAAGCACCGTCGAAACAAGCCCGATTCCGGCTGAGAACCTCGCTAAGCTGATTCAACGAATCAATGACGGCACGATTTCTAGCAAAATCGCGAAACAAGTCTTCGAAATCATTTGGAACGAGCCGAGCGATGTCGACGTCATTATTGAGCGTGAAGGGCTAAAACAAAACTCCGACGCATCAGCCATTGAATCCGTTGTTGATGAAGTGATCGCCAACTCACAAAAACAGTTGGAAAATTACCTAAAGGCAGACGACAGCAAACGTCCTAAAATGAAAGGCTATTTTGTCGGACAAATCATGAAGGCAACCAAGGGTCAGGCAAATCCTAAACTCGTCAACGACGTACTCGACGCCAAATTGAATGAACTTTCAGGATCATAATAACGATGACTTCAACCTCACCATTTCTATATCTCGCCAGTGGTTTGAAACTTCTCACCCGTAAAGAACTGCGCAGCTTCGTCTTGATCCCCGTCTCGATCAACGCAGTACTCTTCATCGCGTTGAATATCTGGGTTTTTAGTAACTTAAGCGGCTGGTCTGACTGGATCGTCGATACCTACCTCCCCGATTGGGAGTGGTTGCGCACATTGCTTGGTGGGATTGTTTTTCTCGTATCGGCTGCTGCCGTTTTGGTATTAAGTGCGTATTCGTTTAACTTTGTCGCCGGGTTAATTGCAGCACCGTTTAATGGATTTCTGGCAGAGAAAACCGAAGAGCTGTTGACTGGTGTTAAACCCGCACCCGAGTCGGTGGCTAAAATGGTCCTGCGAACCCTTGGGCGTGAGCTTCGAAAACTGGGCTATTTTATACCGAGAGCGTTGGCCATTTTTCTGGGCTGCTTTTTGCTGGGATTTGTACCGTTGATAGGCTTAATTGCACCGCTGATCGCATTTGTTTGGGCGTCGTGGTCATTGAGCATCCAATACGCAGACTACAGCTTCGATAACCACCAACTGGAATTTCGAGATGTGCTCGATCGGCTGGGACTGAAACGCGACAAAAGCCTCTCGTTTGGCGCGACAATCGCACTGATCTCACTCATACCCGTCGTCAACTGGTTCGTGATGCCCGCAGCCGTGATCGGAGGCGTTATATACTGGGTCGAAGAGCACCAGCAAGACCTAGTTACAACGACTAAATAAAGACCTCTTTTAAGCCGTCGAGTGCCATCTGAACCGAGATCATAACGAGGATCATTCCCATGAGTCGCTCGACAGCAACTAACCCGCGCTCGCCTAGAATTCGATAGAACTTGGGTGAGAAGAACAGAATGATCGCACTAATCAACCAAGCTGCGACTAACGCGCCCGTCCATTCAAACATCATGTCTGGACGCTGATGAACGATAAGCATTAAAAACGCCATGGCCGAAGGGCCCGCCACCAAAGGAATCGCTAGCGGCACGATGAACGGCTCACCCTCAGGATGATCACCCATCACCCCGCCACCAACCGGCGGGAAAATCATGCGTATCGCAATGATAAACAGCACGATCGCCCCACCAATTGAGATAGTCTGGGTTTGCAGCCCCAATGCATCAAGCACTGCACCACCGAAAAACAGAAACAAAAGGAGAATACCCAGCGCGATTAGCAGCTCGCGCAGCAAGACCCATTTGCGTCGCTTTTCCTCAACATCGCGAAGTACCGATAGAAAGATGGGAATGTTCCCCAGTGGATCCATCACCAACAACAATGTAAGAAATGCCGTCAAAAAGTCCAAGAGCGTCTCCTTTTAAATCTGCTCGTACCGAGGTGTGCTTTTTTTCAGTTTAGTCAAAACGGAAAATTCGCGGGATAAATGAGCGCATTTGTTCAAATTTCGGCATAAATTCGCCCAAAAACGGCTCGTATGATTGGGAGCTTCCCAGCGATTTGGTGTTGATCGGCTGACGCACCTGGGCCGCACTCGGAGTTAAAACCGGCCTGTCTTGCTCGTAGAATCTGAGTGTCGCCTCTTCAAGAGGGATGTTCAAATACTCAAAAACCCGTGTGATTTCTGAATCTGGGCTCGAGGCCAGATTTGCGTACGACACGTTAAGTATACGATCGCCGTATTGCTTGAGCCAATGATTCATCAGCGTCATGTAACCCTGCCAGTAGAATACAATGCCCTCGAGCGAGTTCGAATACTCGTTGCCCTTTGCAAAGAACTGCTTGTAAACGGCCATCGCATTATCGAGCGGGTCACGCACAATGTTGATAATCTTCGCATTCGGGAACAGAGCAAAGATTAATCCAATGTGGAGGAAATTCGTTGGCTCTTTATCGATCAAGAAGCCATTAAAATCGGGCTGATGCGACTTCATTTTCGCCAGATATTCACGTGCCATATCAGAAAGGTCGTCAGCAGACTTCCCCGCAAAGCCACGAATCATACCCTCTCGCTCAAGGTCGGCAGCCTGGCGTCGAATGTACGGTAACTCATCGGTTGCCTCAATCCGTGAGTGACTTGCCAAAATCTGCTCAAGCAGCGTCGAGCCCGAGCGGTGCATCCCCACGATGAAGATCGGTGCCTCCGAGACGTGACTTTGACAACGCTTCCAGTTGGTCGTCATGCCATCTTGAACGAAGCTCTGAAATGCGGCTGGATCAAATGCCTTCAACTGCGCTGCAATGTTATTCGCTTTTTGCGCAAATTCGAATGCGGACTGATAATCACCCTCGGACTCGGCCACTTTGATCATCGAATAGTCAGCGAGATAGCGCACGTCTGGTGAGGACTCATGCTGTTTGACAAACGCCTTAAGCTTTTCAACTTCGTGGTCACTTAGCTTGCGGGTCTTCAAATCGACCAACGACCAAAAGCCCACCGCCTGAAGATGGGGACTATCGCAATCCACGAGTATTCCATAAGCGCCAGCGGCGTCTTCCAGTTGGTTTAAGGCCTTGTAAGCGTGGCCTGTCACCAACATAGCATCGAGATACTTGTCGCTCGATGGAGCGATATCCACCACCGCGGCTAATGCTGCTTTAGGATTACCAGCGCGGAGCTGCATGCGGCCGAGTGACACAGAAAGATCATC
>JABXIR010000266.1 GCA_013372965.1 Gammaproteobacteria bacterium | reverse complement strand
TTTTGGAGTGATCAATGTCGTTTGGAGATCGTGACGGCGTAATTTGGTTTAACAACGAGTTGGTTGATTGGCGTGATGCTCGTGTTCACGTACTAACTCACACCTTACATTACGGCATGGGGTGCTTTGAAGGCGTCCGTGCATACAACACCCCGGAAGGTCCGTGCATCTTCCGTTTAAAAGAACACACAGATCGCCTGTTTAATTCTGCGAAGATTTTAGGCATGGCGATGCCTTACACACATGAGCAGATTAACGAAGCGTGTAAGCAAGTGGTTCGAGATAATAACTTAGAAGAAGCGTATCTTCGCCCGATGGTATTTTTCGGTGATGAAGGCATGGGGCTGCGAGCCGATTCTTTAAAAACCAACGTGATCGTCGCGGCATGGAACTGGCCAAGTTATATGTCACCTGACGCATTGGCGAAGGGCATCAAGGTTCGTACCAGTTCATTCACACGACACCATGTAAACATCACCATGTGTAAAGCAAAAGCGAACGGCAATTACATCAACTCGATGTTGGCTCTGCGTGAAGCGCTTTCCGGTGGCGCCGACGAAGCACTATTGCTCGACCCTGAAGGCTACGTTGCCGAAGGTAGTGGCGAAAACGTGTTCATCGTAAAGAACGGGGTTGTTTATACGCCTGAGCTTACATCGTGTCTCGACGGTATTACGCGAGCGACGATTATGCAGTTCTGCGAAGACATCGGTGTGAAAGTGGTTGAAAAACGGATCTCACGTGATGAAGTTTATGTTGCCGACGAAGCGTTTTTCACGGGAACTGCAGCCGAAGTACTGCCAATTCGCGAGCTGGATGATCGTGAAATCGGTGCTGGCGTTGCTGGCCCTCTCACCCAAAAGCTTCAATCGATGTACTTTGATCAAGTGAAGGGTAAGCGCAGCGAATACCCAGAGTGGTTGCATAACGTTAATCGTTAAATCGGCCCAATGACAAGGGCTTGTCTGTTTTCGCCAAGACGAAAGCGTCGAGCCCTGTTGTGATTCGCAGCTTGTTTGTAAAGGAAGCATTTAGCGATCGTGAATCAATTATCGTCTAACTCAGTCACTGTCCCGATTGAAGACCAACCTCTGAAGATTGCCTTGCTGGGCTATCGAAGCGACCCCAATGCAGGTGGGCAGGGCGTTTATTTGTATCATCTCAGTAAAGCGCTGGTCGAACTCGGCCACGAAGTGGATGTTATTTCGGGCGAGCCCTATCCCGTTCTCGATGAGCGTGTGCGATTAGTCAAGCTACCAGGACTTAATCTATTTCAGTATTTCCCCAAACAGTGGAAGGCCTTTAAGTTGGGTTATCTTCGCTCGGTTACCGATACGTGGGAGTATCTGTCGGTGGTCTCAGGTGGGTTCCCAGAACCCAAGCTGTTTGGCCGACGTCTGCAAAAGTATCTGCGTGAAAATAACACCGATTACGACGTGATCCACGATAACCAAAGTTTAAGTGATGGTTTGTTAGCATTGCAGCGCAGCGGTGTTCCGGTTGTGGCGACTTTTCACCATCCTATTACGCGTGATTTGGCGTTGGCGCTCGACAACGAGCCGCGCTGGTGGATGCGCACAATGATTCGTCGATGGCATCACTTTTTGCGGATGCAAAAGCGTGTGGTGCCGAAACTTAAGCACGTTTACACCGTATCAAGCGCTGCGCAGCGTGATATATGCGAAGACTTTCGCTTAAGCGACAACCAACTCGACGTCATCTACAACGGTATCGATACGTCTATTTTCAAACCGTCGGACTCGGATATCAAACTGCCGAATCGAATTGTTTGTACTGCCAGTGCTCAGGCGCCGCTCAAGGGGCTGAAGTATTTAATTGGCGCGATGGGGCACATCGTGAAACACAACCCAGAGGTTCACCTTGATCTCATCTCGAAAGTTCAGACCGACTCTAAGATTGATCGTCTGATTGATGAGTTAGGCGTTCGACCCAACATCACCATTCACTCAGGCATCTCTAACGACGCCTTGGTCACCCTATATCAGCAAGCTCAGATTTGTGTGTGCCCGTCCTTATACGAAGGTTTCGGCTTGCCAGCCGGTGAGGCCATGGCCTGTAAAACGGCAGTGGTATCAACGGACGGCGGCGCGCTGCCAGAGGTTGTGGGCGACGCTGGTCGGGTTGTTCCCGCGGCTGATTCGGCAGCACTTGCCGAGGCGGTACTCGACGTATTGGCCGATGACGAGCTTCGGTCGAATATGGCGCAAGCGGGGTATCAGCGCATCCAAACCATGTTTAATTGGCACAGTGCGGCGCAACAAGTAGTCTCGCTGTACCACCGGGCGATAGAACATGCAGACCATTAACTTCAAACGTCTCGGCGTAACTCGAGGCGAGCGCATCTTAGACCTCGGTTGTGGCGAGGGACGTCACGTGATTGCCCTGGCGTGCGAGCCTGAGGTTGCCGCGGTGGGTATTGATTTAGGCTACGACGACTTAGCTACCGCGAAGTCTCGTATGGCCGATTGCGAAGCCTTTAGACACCCCGATTCGACGTTTTTAATCGCACAATCCGACGGTTTAAAGCTTCCATTTGATGATGCGAGTTTCGATCG
>JABXIR010000192.1 GCA_013372965.1 Gammaproteobacteria bacterium | reverse complement strand
CGCCGCAGGTGTACTTCTCTATGATCCGGCTCGCGACGAGGTTGGATTAGTAGAGCAATTTCGAGTCGGTGCGATGGCACGAAACCAAGGCCCGTGGATGGTTGAGGTGATTGCCGGCATGATGAACAACGAGGACGATGCGGCAGCGGTTGCAGCTCGCGAAGCGAAAGAAGAGGCAGACGTCGACATCGATGCGAAATCCTTAATGCCGATTACCACCTATTACGTCAGTCCTGGCGGTGTCGATGAGCGCTTTTCCCTCTTTTGTGGACTGTGCGATTTGAGTAAAGTGTCCGGCGTTCATGGTCTCGAGCATGAAGGGGAAGACATTCGTGTCGTTAAAATGAGTTTTGACGAGGCGATGAGAGGGCTTGCGAACGGCCAACTCGATAATGCGTCGACCATCATTTGCTTACAGTGGTTGCAGATTAATCGCTCATTGTTGCGTCATGAATCGAAAATACACAGTTGATCTTGCTGATCTTCAGCGCAATGGCGAGACAATTTATGTCTTGTTGAGTCGTTTGATGCCCGCATTCGAGGCGGGGAGAGCGCGCGAGATTGAGCTAGGGCCGGAGGCGTCTACTCACTCTTTAGTGCTGCGAATCGTCGAGACGACCCCTTATACCAGCGTTGTTGAAGTCGTGCCCGATAATACAGACGGTTGGCTAAAAGGGTTTGAAATGCAGATTAGGGCATATCACGACGCCAAAATCGCGGAAGTGATTCGCTGTGAGAAATTGCATCGAATTCTGCCTAAATATCCGTATCCTAATTCGAGAATGTTGCTCCCCGATGAAAAAGCTCAGCTACATCGCTTCGTAAAAGAGTGGTTTCTTCACGTCGATCAGCACGGTCGAGACGCGACACCGTTTAACTGGAAAGGATCTGATGATTAACATCGCCCAATTCACGGACTGTCATTTGAGTCGAACGGCAAATGCCGATTATGAAACCAAGCTTGGTCATGTTGTGGACGCCATCGAAGCGCTTGATGTCGATGCCGTATTCGCGACCGGCGATATCGCCGACGATGGCTCAGTTGAGGCCTATCAGAAGTTTTATGAAATCACCTCAAAGCTGTCAGTGCCGGTGTATTGTATTCCGGGTAACCATGACGATGTGACCGTCATGCGATCGACTCCGGACCTTGATGTGCCAGAGGTCGTCTGCTTGGGTGAGTGGCAAATTGTGTGTGTCAACACCGCTGTGCCAGGCGAAGTGCCGGGTAGAGTGTCCCCAGAGGGGTTAACACGATTAGACGCGTTACTCGCACAGCCTCACCGCCGGCACACGGGTATTCTGATGCATCATCCGTTGGCTGAGATTGGCACTGCTTGGATCGATCCACAGCGGGTGCGCAACTCGGGTCAAGTCTCAGAAATCCTGTCGCAGAGAGAAGGCGTTCGTTGGATCGCCAATGGCCATGTGCATCAGTCGCGTGCCAGTTACTATTGCGGCATCGATTGGTTTTGTACCCCAGCTACGTGTCGTCAATTTACGGAAAATTCCCATGACTTTGCTGTCGATGACTCATTAGCGCCGGGCTTCCGCTTATTTAAACTCTTCGAGAGTGGCGAATTTGAAACGGAAGTAAGGAGGCTGAGCGTATGAGCAGCGTGTTGTACATACACGGCTTTGCAAGTTCCTCAAAAAGCCTAAAAGCGCAGCAGACCAAGCATTGGTTTGAACAGCATCACCCTGAAATTAAGCTGATGATTCCCGATTTGTCCGTGCACCCTATTAAAGCTTACGAACAACTGACGGAGTTATATCAATCTGCCCCCAACGTAGCGGTTATGGGCTCATCGCTTGGGGGGTTTTATGCCACGGCGCTCCATCAGCAATTTGGTTGCCCAGCGGTATTAATCAATCCTGGTGTTCGGCCGGCGGATCGATTGGTTGGCTACATTGGCGAAAATCAGTTTTGGCACTCGGGTCAAAGTTTCACCTTTACCGAGGACGATGTTTTCGCCCTGCGCAACCTTGAGGTTGAGACAGATCGGTTTCCTGAACGATTGTGGTTGATGGTTCAGACCCATGATGAGACACTAGATTTCAAACAGGCAACGAAGCGCTACTGCTTATCGAAAAATACCATCGAATTTGGCGGTGATCATAGCTTCCAAAACTTCGATCGCTTCTTGCCCCGAATTTATGATTTTTTCGCAAGCTTTGCGTAGTAGATAAAGCCATGACTAATTATACCGCTGAATCCATTGAGGTTTTAACCGGCCTCGACCCCGTCAAAAAACGACCGGGCATGTACACCGAAACGTCGCGACCGAACCACTTGGCGCAAGAAGTTATCGATAACTCCGTCGATGAGGCGCTGGCAGGTCATTGTAACCGCATCGATGTGGTGTTGTACGCCGATGGTTCAATGTCAGTTACAGATAACGGTCGAGGAATGCCGGTCGATATTCATCCAGAGCAAGGTAAGCCAGGTGTTGAAGTCATTCTCACTACGCTTCACTCGGGTGGTAAGTTCTCTAATTCGAATTATCAGTTTTCGGGTGGTCTTCACGGCGTTGGCGTGAGTGTGGTTAACGCGCTGTCCAAAGCCCTCGAAATTACCATTCGTCGCGACGGACAAGTGCACCGCATGGCGTTTCGCGATGGTGACAAGGCGTCGGAGCTTGAAGTGATCGATACCTGTGGCCAGAGAAACACCGGTACGCAGGTTCGTTTCCTGCCAAATCCTCAATATTTTGATTCGGCTAAGTTCTCACTTACGCGCCTAAGACATGTCTTGCGTGCAAAGGCGGTGCTGTGTCCTGGCCTGAAAGTCACGTTCCAAGATCAGGCATCGGGCGACAAAGACGAGTGGTACTACGAAAATGGGCTCGAAGATTATTTGGCTGGTCGAACGACCGGTTGGACGGTGCTTCCTGAGCGTCCATTTATCGGTGCTTTTTCCGGACAAACCGAGGCGGCCGATTGGGCCGTGCAGTGGTTACCGGAAGGTGGCGAACTCACCACCGAGTCTTACGTGAACTTAATTCCTACCGCGCAGGGTGGTACGCACGTTAATGGCCTTCGTACGGGGTTACTCGAAGCCATCCGCGAGTTCTGTGAATTCCGCAATTTAATGCCGCGAGGCGTTAAGTTGAGTCCCGAGGACATCTGGGATAAGTGCTCGTTTGTGTTATCGGCTAAGTTAGCCGACCCCCAGTTTTCTGGTCAGACCAAGGAACGACTGAGTTCTCGTGAAGCCGCCAGTTTCATCAGTGGCGTAGCGAAAGATGCGTTTGCGCTGTGGTTGAACAAGCACACGGCTGACGCCGAAGCGCTCGCGGAGCACTTTATTTCCAATGCCCAAACTCGATTACGCAAAGCGAAAAAAGTGACGCGTAAAAAGGTGACCAGTGGGCCGGCACTTCCGGGGAAACTGGCCGATTGTTCGTCCGCAGAGACCGAGCGCGGTGAATTGTTCTTGGTGGAGGGTGACTCGGCG
>JABXIR010000230.1 GCA_013372965.1 Gammaproteobacteria bacterium | reverse complement strand
GCCACTCTCTCGGCATGTCGCTGCCCCGCATGCTCGGTAGCACCCTCTGCAATCACCTGCCCCTCTTTAACCAAGACGCAGCCAACACTGGGATTGGGCCGAGTGAAAAACCTACCGGGTTGTGCAAGCTCATGCGCACGAGCCATAAAGCGTTGATCATAGACTGACACGTGCTAGTCCTCAGTGTGACGAAGCTGATCAAGTGCTTTTTGAAACTCGTCGATATCTTGGAAACTCAAATAGACAGATGCATAGCGAACGTAAGCTACCTTATCGAGCTCTCGCAACTGTTCCATAACGCACTTGCCCACCTCGAACGATTTCAGCTCTCGTTCGCCGGTCGACTGCAAGAAGTGTTTAATTTGATTGATCGCGAGTTCGATTTGATCCGACGACACAGGACGCTTCTCAAGAGCACGCATCATCCCAGAACGGAGCTTCTGCTCGTTAAACGGTTCTCGAGAACCATCGTGTTTGATAATACTTGGCATTAACAGTTCGGCAGTTTCATAGGACGTGAAACGCTCGTGACATGACATACATTCGCGACGACGACGAACTTGGTCGCCCTCGGCGACTAAACGGGAATCGACGACTTTAGTTTCGTCAGTTTTACAGAACGGGCAGCGCATGATAGGACTCGCCAAATGAAAGAACTCACAGAGTGTATCACATTCGGATTGACTACCAAATATTCCAGACGATTGCCTGCGCAGCAGACCGGCTGGCAAGATTGGCTATCAGTCCCGCTGGACTCCCGAACACCTCATCGCTCACCAGTAAACCTTTGCGAGGTTCTTGCAAAAAAAAACGCCTCAAAAGAGGCGTTTAGTAAACGAGCGCTTCAATTAAGAATACACAGGGAATTTCGCACAAAGCGCTTTCACTTTCTCGCGAACTTCCGGAATAACCTGCTCAGAGGTGCCGTTCTCGAGAGAATCAAGAACATCAACGATCCAATTACTCAATTCGACGGTTTCTTCAACACCAAAGCCACGCGTGGTGATGGCTGGAGTACCAAGACGCAAGCCAGACGTCACAAACGGTGAGCGAGGGTCATTTGGAACCGAGTTTTTGTTAACCGTAATGTAGGCTTCACCTAGGGCAGCATCTGCATCTTTACCGGTGTACTCTTTGTCAATTAAATCCACCAGCAACAAATGATTCTGCGTGCCGCCAGAAACAATCTTAATTCCTCGTGCCTGAATCGTTTCTGCCATGACCTGAGCGTTTTTAACCACTTGCTTCTGATACGCTTTAAAGTCGTCACTCATCGCTTCTTTGAAACAAATCGCCTTGCCCGCAATCACATGCATCAATGGGCCGCCCTGGCCACCCGGGAATACCGCCGAGTTGAGTTTCTTCTCAATCGCTTCGTTCGCTTTTGCAATGATTAAGCCACCGCGAGGCCCACGAAGAGTCTTGTGCGTTGTGGTCGTTACGACGTCTGCAAAAGGTACCGGGTTTGGATAGACACCCGCCGCAATCAGACCCGCAACGTGCGCCATATCAACAAACAAATAAGCACCAACTTTGTCAGCTATCTCACGGAATTTCGCCCAATCGACGATCCCCGAGTACGCAGAGAAACCAGCGACAATCATCTTCGGCTTATGTTCGAGAGCGAGAGCTTCGACTTCAGCGTAGTTAATTTCGCCAGTAACTTCGTCAAGTCCGTACTGGATTGCATTGTAGATCTTGCCTGAAAAGTTTACGCTAGAACCATGAGTCAAATGACCGCCATGAGCAAGGCTCATACCCAAGATGGTGTCACCCGGAGCAACTAACGCTTGAAAAACCGCCGAGTTCGCCTGAGACCCAGAGTGAGGCTGCACGTTTGCGTAGTCAGCGCCAAACAACGCTTTAGCACGTTCAATTGCCAGAGTTTCTGCTACGTCAACGTACTCACAACCACCGTAGTAGCGCTTCGACGGATAGCCTTCAGCGTACTTATTGGTCAGAACCGAGCCCTGCGCTTCCATCACGCACGGACTGGTGTAGTTTTCAGAGGCGATTAGCTCAATGTGCTCTTCTTGGCGAACACGCTCGGCCTCCATGGACTCGAAAAGTTCGGTATCGAATTCTGCGATGGTCATTGACTTCTTGAACATGGGATTTCCTTGTGTTTCGTATCGTAAACAAAGTGTCACATAGTCTACGCATTCTTGATGATACTGACTAGTCTAATCTTAATCGATATAAATAATCATGCAGGTAGTGAAAATGACCATAAATAAGATAGCTTCAACACTTGTAAGCCCCGATGGCACGCTCGATCAACTCTCCGTGCTCGAAGTGGACGAGCTCACGCGGGCAAAATTCGATCACCCGATCTATAAACTCTTTCGTCAATGTGCCCTAGCAGTACTCAACGCGGGCTCTAACACCGATTCAATCGAGCAACTGCTGGAAGATTTCCACGACTTCGAAATTCACTTTGTGAAACAAGATCGCGGCATCCGCCTCAACTTAATAAACGCCCCTGCCGAAGCATTTGTTGATGGCCAGATGATTCACGGTGTGAAAAATTTACTGTTTTCCGTACTTCGAGATGTCCTCTACGTTCGTGACCAATTTCACTTCGAAAGTGGCTGCGACTGCGAAGGTGACCTCATTAGCGACTCCGTGTACAAAGTGATGCGCAACTCCGGCGTACTCGCAACAGGCAAACAGAGCGGATTAGCAGTTTGCTGGGGAGGCCACTCGATCTCGACTTACGAATACAAGTTTTGTAAGCGCGTCGGTTATCAATTAGGTCTTCGTAAGCTCGGCATCGTCACTGGGTGTGGGCCAGGCGCGATGAAGGCGCCAATGAAGGGCGCCACGATTGGTCACGCCAAGCAGCAACACAACCCTCGGCGCTACATCGGCTTAACCGAAAATAGCATCGTCGCCGCCGAACCACCGAATCCGATCGTAAACGAACTGGTCATCATGCCTGATATCGAGAAGCGTCTCGAGGCGTTCGTTCGCCTCGGGCACGCATTGATCGTTTTCCCAGGTGGGCCCGGAACCGCCGAAGAAATCCTATACGCACTGGCACTCAAGATGCACCCGAAAAACCAAAATGTTCGAGTACCACTCATCTTCGCAGCAGATCACGACAGCCGTGGATATTTCGACGCACTCGATCGATTCTTGCGCGAATCGCTCGGCGATCAGGTGGCGCAGTACTACGAGATTATTATTGGCGACGAAAAAGCGGTCGCGCGAACCGTACGTCAGCAAATCGACGAGGTCATGGCACAACGCTGTGAACAAAACGACAGCTTCGCCTATAACTGGGGGCTTCATATCCCACTCGAGCTGCAAAAGCCATTTATCGCAGATCACAGCACCATGTCGGCGCTCAACTTATCAACTCAACAAGCACCGTACAATCTCGCGGTTGAGCTGCGTCGCGCATTTTCAGGCGTTGTCGCGGGCAATATCAAAGAGTTCGGTGTCAAAGCGGTTCGCGAGCACGGTCCGTTCAAGCTCAAGGGTGATCCAGACCTCATGAAGTCGATGGATACCTTGTTGCAAAGCTTCGTATCCGAGGGTCGCATGAAGATCGCAGGCGATTACACGCCTTGTTACGTGATCGATAATTGAGTGAGCGTCGCGTTACCGTTAGACTAGCGTTCTGGTTTTGCTAGGACGCAAGTATGGACGATCTTTTAAACGAGTTAACCCAGATGCAATGGCTTGAGATCGCTGCATTAGTGCTTGCGCTGGGTTACGTGGTCACCGCCGCTCGAGGGTCACAGTGGTGCTGGCCACTCGCTTTTACGAGCACCGCAATCTACACCGCCATTTTCTGGCAGTCGGCATTAGTATCCGAATCAATACTCAACGCATACTACATGGCCATGGCCATCGTCGGCTGGATAAGCTGGCACCGCTCCCTAGCCTCGAGTGACACTCACCAAATTATCATTCAACAGCGCGACGTACGATGGCACGTAATCGCCATCACCGGTCTGAGCGTTGTATCCATTGTCTGGGGTTGGTTAATGCACAACGCGCTTGAGGCCAGCTACCCTTATATCGACGCATTTACGACGGTTTTCGCACTATTCGCGACTTGGCTTCTAACGCAACGTATCCGCGAAAACTGGCTCTACTGGATCGTGATTGACGCGATTTCAATCGGGTTATATCAGTCGAAAGGGCTTTGGATCAGTAGCCTATTAATGGTCTTCTACACGGTGTTTGCTATTTACGGCTGGCGACAGTGGGGTTTAACGAGCCAAGACAGAACTGAGTATGCGAACGCCTAGCCAACAAGACTTTTTTACTGCACCAGCGTCTCGGTTAATTCAAGGGACCATCAATCGCGTTGAACAGATTGAGGTTGATGGCCACTCATATGCCCGACGGTGGATGTCTCCGCGTCGCTTAGGAAGCGCCTCGCGCAACGTCGAGCAACGCGTGTGGACCAGAGCAGCCGAACAAGAACTATCACCTCGCTTGATCCTATGGGACGACAATAATAACGCCTGTATTTCCGACTGGGTAATGAGCTCAAAAGAAGAGGCGCCGATAGCGCGTATCGTTGAAACCGTGCGACATTTCCATACGCTTGAACAGCGAATGATTGATCATACGCCTGCCTTTATGGAACTGATGTCCCATTATAAAGAGCCAAGTCGGCATCAATCATTATTCGAGCGAATCATTCAACTTGAGGATACGCTGTCGCTGAGCCAATTACCGCATGTAGTGAGTCACAACGATCTCGGTTCCAACAACTTGCTCTACAGCGGCAATCGAGTATGGCTCATCGACTTCGAATATGCCGGCATCAATCACCCGTGGGTCGATGTTGCAACATTATGGATTGATCGGCATGAGCAATACTCACTCGAAAGCATGGGGATGATGTATGCCAACACGGCCGCGTTCGCCTTCAATAAGCTAGAATTAGAAGCCCTAGAGGCGACGGCGGAACTCTGCACCTTGCTTGGATTGGCATGGGCCGAGCACAGCGAACCGAGTTGGCGAGAGAAATTCACACGGGCTCTTAGCCACCTTGCCTCGCACTAAGGCCCCGTGTGATCAGAAGCCCGTTAAAGCTCACCTCTGAATAGACGCTGAATCGCAGAGAAGTCTAAGTTCGCGTTGTTGTCACTCTGGCGAGCATAGGCATCATACAGGGACATCGCTAACCCTCCCATCGGAGTCGAAGATCCTGAGGCTCGACTGAGTTGCGCAGCTAAGCCCAAGTCTTTCTGCATCAACTTCACTAAGAAGCCACCTTGATAATCGTTCGAAGAAGGTACACCCGTCATGACGTCTGGCCATGGGTTGTACTTATCAAGGCACCAATTTTGTCCCGAACTCACCTTCATAATATCTGAGAGAACTTTAGGGTCGATGCCATTATCCACACCAAAGGAGAGCGCTTCAGCTGTACCGACCATCTGAATTGCCAACAGCATATTGTTAACGATTTTGACGATCTGTCCAGCGCCTGCATTACCGGCTCGAAAAACGTTAGATCCCATGCCCTTTAATATCGGCCCAGCGCGCTCGAATGCCTCGTTGGTGCCTCCGCAAATAAAACTCAACGTACCGGCTTTGGCTCCTGCAACGCCGCCAGAAACGGGCGCATCCAACACGGCCAAGCCCGCTTGTTCACCGTGTTCATGGAGCCGTTTGGCTTGGCTTGGGCTAATGGTAGAGCAGTCTATGATTAAGGTACCCTCCTCGAGATGATCAAGGAGACCGCTTTGAATATACACCGATTCGACCGCTTGGTCGTGGGGTAACATCGTCACAACCGCTCCAGCGCCTTCGCAGACATCAAGGGGCGATTCAGCCGTTGCCAATCCTTCGGCACGCATTTGTTCGCGAAGCACTTCTGAGAGGTCGACTGCAATCACTTCTTGACCCGAGTGATGCAAGTTAACGGCCATCGGGCCGCCCATGTTACCCACCCCGATAAAAACTACTTTCATATCCACCTCTCTGCTATTGGTTTTTCCAGTTCGGCTTTCGTTTCTCAAGAAAGGCGTTAACGCCCTCGGTCGTGTCATCGTAATCGAACAACTCTACAAATGACTCACGCTCACGATACAAGGCATCCTCCATCGAAGTTGACCGAGTCGCTTGAATAAGTCGCTTTGAAGACGCCACGGATACAGGGCTTTGATCAGCGACTTGCTCCGCGAGTGTCATTGCTGCCGCAAAGGCATTGCCGGTTTCGGTGACTTCCTCAACTAGACCAATTTCCAATGCTTTGTCTGCACCGATGCGCTCGCCGCACAAAATCAGACGCTTCGCCCATGGCTCACCAACAAGACGCGTTAGGGTTTGGGTACCTAATCCGCAAGGGAGCAAACCGACTTTCGCCTCGGGTAATGCCACCTGAGCCTGTGACTCGATAATGCGAATATCACAAGCCATCGCGGCCTCTAGCCCACCGCCCATCGCATAACCATTAATCGCAGCGATCGATACGCCACGAAAATTAGCCAGCGCGGTAAATGCCTTACCAAACACGTGAGCTAAAGTAGACGCGACGCCTTTGTCGCCGCTTGCAAACATATTCAAATCAGCACCAGCGGAGAAGAATTTTTCGCCCTCGCCCGTTAATACAAGCGCAAAAATGTCTCGATCATCGTTCAGCGACTCAACCTCTTGAGCGAGCCGAGTTAAACTCTCTTCGGTCCAGGTATTAGCCGGCGGGTTGGTAATGGTTACAACCGCGACGTGACCTTGCTTTTCAACTTTAATACCGCTCATTGCTCTAACCCCTCACAGACGAGTTCATCTAGTACGCGACGTCCGACAATAACGCGCATGATTTCATTTGTTCCCTCGAGAATTTGATGTACGCGCGTATCACGCACCATACGCTCGAGAGGATATTCATTGATGTAGCCATATCCGCCGTGCAACTGAAGCGCATCGTTACACACTTTAAAACCAACATCCGTTGCAAAGCGTTTTGCCATCGCACAGTACATGGTCGCCTCAGCATCACCTTGATCCAGTTTCGACGCTGCGAGCCGCGTTAACTGTCGAGCTGCGAGTAACTCAGTGGCCATGTCGGCTAACTTAAATTGCAGCGCTTGATTAGCCGCGATCGCTTTGCCAAATTGGCTGCGCTCGCCCATATAGTCTCGAGCCACTTCTAATGCAGCTTGAGCGGTTCCCAATGAGCACGTCGCGATATTAATTCGACCGCCATCGAGTCCTTTCATCGCAAACTTGAATCCTTCACCCTCGTTACCCAGTCGATAAGTTTTAGGGATGCGAACGTTGTCGAACGTGATCATTCGAGTCGGCTGGCAGTTCCAGCCCATTTTGTCCTCTTTTTTGCCGTACTCAATGCCATCGAGATTGGCTGGAACAACAAATGCGCTGACGCCCTTCGCGCCAGAATC
>JABXIR010000156.1 GCA_013372965.1 Gammaproteobacteria bacterium | reverse complement strand
CGGGTTGTTCTGGTCCATGAACTGAGACAACTGGCTCGAACCGAAGAACTCTTTAACCGCTGCAGCCACAGGCTTCGCGTTAATGAGATCTTGCGGCATAAGGCCTTCGCTCTCTGCCATTGATAGACGCTCTTTAACCGCGCGCTCAACACGGACCAAACCGACACGGAATTGGTTCTCGGCCATTTCACCGACCGAACGTACACGGCGGTTACCAAGGTGGTCGATGTCATCGACTTCGCCTTTGCCGTTACGAATGTTCACGAGCTCTTCGATCACACGAACGATGTCGTCACGATCGAGAGTACCCTCGCCTTCATCACCTTCAATACCGAGGCGACGGTTAAATTTCATGCGACCAACCGCTGATAGATCGTAGCGATCATCAGTGAAGAACAAATTTTGGAATAGTGCTTCTGCAGATTCCTTAGTTGGCGGCTCACCAGGACGCATCATACGATAAATTTCAACCAGCGCCTCAAGCTCTGTAGTCGTCGTATCGATGCGAAGTGTTTCTGAGATGAACGGACCGCAATCTAGATCATTCGTGTACAGCGTCTCAAACGATTTGATACCAGCAGCGCCCATCGCCTCAACCAGCTCTTCGGTGATTTCAGTGTTACAAGCAGCAACAATTTCACCGGTCGACTTGTCGATTAAGTCTTTAGCGATCGACTTACCGATTAGGTAGTTTACTGGCACCATCAATTCGTTAATACCATCCTTCTCGATGCTACGAATATGACGAGCGGTGATTCGACGACCTTGCTCAATAATTACCTCGCCAGCCTTGTTAAGGATGTCGAATGCAGCAATTTCGCCACGAAGACGCTGAGGAATTAGTTTGAGCGTTACGCCCTTCTTCGTGATTTTGTATGAGTCAGTTTCGAAGAATCGAGCAAGAATCTCTTCGTTTGAGTAGCCCAAAGCACGCAGTAAGATACTAACAGGTAACTTACGACGGCGGTCGATACGTACAAACAAGTGATCTTTTGGATCGAACTCAAAGTCGAGCCATGAGCCACGATATGGAATTACACGCGCAGAGAACAACAACTTGCCTGATGCGTGAGTTTTACCCTTGTCATGATCGAAGAACACACCTGGCGAACGGTGTAACTGAGAAACAATGACTCGCTCGGTACCGTTGATAATAAAGGTACCATTTTCAGTCATGAGCGGAATCTCGCCCATGTAGACTTCTTGTTCCTTGATGTCTTTAATGCTCTTGTTACCAGAGTCTTTATCGTAAATGATCAAGCGAACACGTACGCGAAGCGGAACCGCAAAGGTTGCTCCTCGTAAAATACATTCTTGAACGTCAAATTCTGGCTCGCCTAGTGCGTAACTAACGAACTCGAGTGCAGCACTACCCGAGTGACTCACAATTGGAAAGACAGATTTGAATGCAGCTTGCAGACCCATATCTTGGCGTAGCTCTGGAGCCACTTGCTCCTGAGTGAAACCTTCGTATGAATCTAGCTGAATCGAGAGTAGGAAAGGCACATCCATCGCTTCCGGTAATTTACCGAAATCTTTACGTATGCGCTTCTTCTCAGTATATGAATAAGCCATCAGCGTTCCCCAGCTTGTTGTACCTAATGAGGTCAAACAACGTTTACGCACGAAATAGTGCGCGTATAATCCGCTTTTAAGTAGCGGCCGAACTTCCTATTAATAAGCCCTAATAGGGGGGCAACTTCTTAAAACGACAAAAGGCCGACGGTAAAAACCGCCAGCCTTACCCGCCTAGACGCGCTAAGCGGGCTGAGTCGCGTTGACGCCTAAATTACTTAAGCTCAACTGACGCGCCAGCTGCTTCAAGCTCTGCTTTAGCTGCTTCTGCGTCTTCTTTCGACATAGCTTCTTTAACAGTTGCTGGTGCACCGTCAACGATACCTTTCGCTTCTTTAAGGCCAAGACCTGTAATGCCACGAACTGCTTTAATTACGTTAACTTTCTTGTCGCCTGCGCCAGTAAGAACAACGTCAAATTCAGTTTGTTCTTCAGCCGCACCGCCAGCGTCGCCGCCAGCTGCTACTGCTACTGCAGCTGCTGCTGATACGCCGAATTTTTCTTCCATTGCTTCAATAAGTTCTACAACGTCAGTTACAGACATTTCTGCTACTGCATTGATGATATCTTCTTTAGTCAAAGACATGAGTCAGTACCTAATTTTGGGTGAACAGTTATTAGCTGTTCAAGTTAATAGACATAAATTCAATGTGCGTAAATAAAACTTACGCAGCTTCTTGCTTTTGATCGCGGACCGCAGCCAATGTGCGGACCAGCTTGCCAGCAGACGCTTCTTTCATAACGCTCATTAGGCGTGCAATTGCCTCGTCGTATGTCGGCAGGCTTGCCAACAACGATACGTCGGTAATCTTACCTTCGAACGCGGCACCTTTAAGCTCAAGCTTCTCATTGCTCTTAGCGAATTCTTTAAGAATACGCGCACCAGCACCTGGGTGCTCGTTAGAGAATGCAATAATGCTTGGCCCTACGAAAGTCTCTTCGAGACACTCGTAGTCAGTACCTTTAAGAGCGCGACGCGCCAAGGTGTTACGAACGACTCTTAACCAAACGCCGTTCTCACGAGCCTCTTTGCGCAAAGCGTTCATTGCACCAACTGTTACGCCACGGGAATCCGCGACAACAGCCGACAATGCACCTTCTGCAGCTTGCTGGACTTCTGCGACAATCGCTTTTTTGTCTTCTAGTCCAATAGCCATATAGTCACTCCTGGATTTGAACAAACTCAGCCGAAGCTGAAACCTCGGTGTTCAACGCAATCCAGCTAAAACTGGTTTGGGTAACAACACCATCTGCGTAGGCGCCAAATGCATTATGTGTTTCCACACCTACGGTCTTTGATGGCCCGACACATTACATGTCGGACCCCAAAGTAAGAAAATTACATCTCTAGAGTGCTAGTGTCGATGGTAAGACCAGGACCCATAGTGCTCGAAAGAGTGATTTTCTTAACGTACTGACCCTTCGACGAAGCAGGCTTAAGCTTTTTAAGCTCAGCAAGCAATGTCTCAAGGTTTTCCTTAATTGCAGCCTCGTCAAAAGAGACGCGACCAATACCGCCATGAACGATACCGCCCTTGTCCGCACGGAAGCGAACCTGGCCAGCTTTAGCATTCTTAACAGCTGTTGCAACATCAGGAGTTACAGTACCAGTCTTAGGGTTTGGCATAAGTCCGCGAGGACCAAGGACCTGACCCAACTGACCAACAACGCGCATTGCATCCGGAGAAGCAACAACCACGTCGAAATCCATCATGCCGCCTTTAATTTCAGCAGCTAACTCGTCCATACCAACGATGTCTGCACCAGCAGCTTTCGCTGCTTCTGCGTTTTCACCTTGAGTGAATACCGCAACGCGAACCGTTTTACCCGTGCCGTGTGGAAGCGTTGAAGCACCACGAACAGCTTGGTCTGATTTACGAGGATCGATACCCAAGTTGACAGCGACTTCTACAGTCTCTTCAAACTTAGACGTACCTAATTCTTTGATCAAAGCAACCGCTTCCGAAATGCTGTAAAGCTTAGTGCTTTCAACTTTCTCTGCGATCAACTTTTGACGCTTTGTCATCTTAGCCATAACTTACAGATCCTCTACGTCGATACCCGCGCTACGCGCAGAACCAGCAATTGTGCGAACCGCTGCATCCATATCGGCTGCAGTTAAGTCAGGCATTTTAGTCGTTGCAATCTCTTCGAGCTGCGCACGAGTCACCTTAGCCACTTTAACCGTGTTAGGTGTACCTGAACCCTTCGCAATGCCCGCTGCTTTACGCAACAAGACAGACGCTGGAGGTGTCTTTTGAATGAACGTAAACGAACGATCTGAATAGACCGAGATTACAACTGGAATTGGCAAGCCTGGCTCTAACTCTTGAGTTGCTGCGTTAAACGCTTTACAAAACTCCATGATGTTAACGCCGTGCTGACCCAATGCCGGACCTACCGGTGGACTTGGGTTCGCTTTACCAGCTGGCACTTGTAGCTTGATGTAAGCTTCTACCTTCTTTGCCATTTTAAGTCTCCAATGTGGGTACAAACGCCGCTAGGCTCCCCAGTTACTTCACTCCTTTCGGAGGTTGCGCATTTAACGCGCGAAAGCCCACCCCGACTGTTCACACAATCAAAGCAGGCTAAACTTGATGCCGAGCAATTAGGCCTTTTCTACCTGACCAAATTCTAGCTCAACCGGCGTAGAACGCCCGAAAATTAGTACCGCAACTTTCAAACGGCTCTTTTCGTAGTCTACTTCTTCAACAACTCCGTTAAAGTCATTGAACGGACCATCTGTAACACGAACCATTTCACCCGCCTCAAACAATGTTTTGGGCTTGGGCTTATCGTTCGACTGAACTCGATCCAAAATTTTGTTAGCTTCAGCTTCAGTAATTGGTGACGGCTTATCTGCCTTACCACCAATAAAGCCAAGTACGCGAGGCGTTTCCTTGACAAGATGCCACGTCGCGTCGCTTAAATCCATCTGAACAAGTACATATCCAGGGAAGAACTTACGCTCACTCTTACGCTTCTGACCACCGCGCATCTCGACCACTTCTTCAGTGGGAACCAAGATTTCGCCGAACTGATCCTGCATATTCAGGCGCTCTACACGCTCTTTGAGCGACTCAGCAACACGCTTCTCGAAGCCAGAGTAGGCATGTACTACGTACCAACGCTTTGACATGGATTCTCCTAGCCAATTATTGACGAGATCACCCAACCTAACAACATGTCAGCCAGGTAAAGAAAGATCCCCATAATGACAACAACCACCAACACAATCAAGGTTGACTGATTTGTCTCTTTGTTTGTCGGCCACACCACCTTGCGCATTTCTGTGCGTGACGCAGCGAAGGCACCAACAAACGCCTTACCTTTTCCGGTTAGCAGAGCCATGCCTGCCGCCGCAAGACCCAAGACTGCAACAGCACCCCATTGAGCCCACTGGTTCGGGAATAGACCACTACTGTAATTGGCAGCCGCGATAGAAGCACCAAGTAGTATAAACACCAAAAGCCACTTAATGGCTTCGACTACTGGCGATCCTTGCGCTTCGTTACTTGAACTCATATACGAAACCTGAATCTTAAAAATGTAAAATGGCAGGCCAGGAGGGACTCGAACCCCCAACACCCGGTTTTGGAGACCGGTGCTCTACCAATTGAACTACTGGCCTGCAAACTCACTTAGTGAGTAACTGATGGTCGACCGAAGCCGACCATCAAAGCGTCAAAGATTATTCGATAATCTTTGCAACAACACCAGCACCAACGGTACGGCCACCTTCGCGGATTGCGAAACGTAGACCTTCTTCCAT
>JABXIR010000227.1 GCA_013372965.1 Gammaproteobacteria bacterium | reverse complement strand
ATGGTGTCGTCCATATCGACGAGGATTTTTAACTTGGTCGGTCGCTTGCCGAACGGTCGCATCACACTACCCATCGTGATTTATCCTTCAACCCAGATTCAGCTAATCGAGCCGCTGTGAGATGTATGAACTCCGACTGAGCAATTTGCGCTCGCCAACGTGCTGGGATACCTTCCAAACCGTAAAAGGCGCCAGCGAGCTGCCCCACGATCGCCGCCGTGGTATCGGCATCGTCGCCAAGGTTCGCCGCCATCAGAACCGCTTCTTTATAATTGTCTGTCGCCCAAAAGCAGAATCGTGCGGCATGGTAACTTTCGATCACATAGCCCGTTCCTCGAAGACCGAGTGACGGCCATTGCGACCTCGGTGCAGACTTAATTTCCTGCCAACGCGCTAAATCCTCTTTTGTGGCTAACCAGTCCAATACATCGCTCTTCGAGCTCGCGTTAAACAGCTCAAGAAGCAACTTTGCCATGTGTGCGCTCGTCTCTAGGCAGGTCTTCGCACCGTGCGTGGTTCGAGTACTCTCCTCAGCGAACCAAATGGCTAACTCAGGCCGCGACGCAAAGTAGATCACAACCGGCGCAAGACGCATCAGTCCACCGTTTCCCGCAGAATGAGGATCGGTACTCCCACAAAAAGGTCGGTTTGGTTGACGACGAAAACGCTGAAGCGCCGCGCTTACCGTATTCCCAATATCGAAGCATCGACCATTGCTACTTAAATACCCTTCATCCTGCCAGCGACAATAACGTTGCATTTGATCAACCGCATCAAACCCATGACAGCTTAAAAGGCTTTCGGCCAAACACAGCGCCATCGAAGTATCATCGGTCCATTCCCCCTCGTTCAGTTGAAACGGCCCACCACCGACCATATCCGTAATGTGCTTAAAACTTCCCGGCGGCCGAAATTCAAGCGTCGTACCGACCGCGTCTCCCACGGCTAATCCCACTAGCGCGCCGACCAATCGATTGGTTAGTTCCTTTTCACTCATCATTCCGCCATCTCCTTCTGTTCTTGCACCACACAGACTTCAACCTGCGCCCCTGCATTAAATGAAACCGCATCTTGCTCCATGCCAACCGAAAAAATCACGCCCGACTCAGGCATCAATCTTCTCGTTTTTAACCTTAAGAACATGTGGCCGGATCCGCTTTGTAATCATTTAATGCAAACATTTTTCACCCCACTTATTGGCTTAACGCCCTTAAATCAAATTAAAGGCGATACGCCAATAAATGTCAAGCATTAAATGGCGATACGCCATAAATGATGTTACCCTTTGAGAAAATCCAATAGATGATTAGCGCTATGAACGAACGTGAATTTCTAAAGCAGTACGATAAATCGGCATTTGAACAACCGATGTTTAGCGTCGACAACGTCGTTCTCACGTTAGGCAAAGGCGAATTGGAAGTCCTGCTTGTAAAACGAGGTGAACATCCCTTTAAAGACTGCTGGGGATTGCCTGGTGGGTTTGTCGATCTTGAGAAAGATCAATCCATCGAGAGCACGGCGTTGCGGAAAATTAAAGAAAAAACGGGCGTCGAGCCTGATTACATTGAACAACTCGAAACCATTGGAAATGCCACTCGAGATCCACGTGATTGGTCGATCACCACCGTATTCACCGCGTTGATCGCAAAGCAGCGTTGCACTCCGACTGACGAAAACGTCGTACTCGCGAATTGGTTTGCTGTTAGCGAGCTGTCAGCTATGACCTTAGCGTTCGACCACACCAAGATTATCCAGCGTGCACTTAAACGACTGCGCGATAGAGCCACTTATTCACTCGTACCGTGCGCACTGCTCGGAGAGAAATTTACGCTATCGGAGCTACAAAAGGTACACGAGCTGATCTTAGGAAAAAAGCTCGAGGCGAAGGTATTTCGACGACGTGTCGAGAATTCCGGCCAGTTCGAAGAGACTGGCGAGATGACGAGCGGGCGTGGACGCCCGGCGGCGTATTACCGCCTCAGATCAGGCACTGATGCGTTCAACTTTGAGTTTATACGAACGGTGTAAATTTAGTGTTATTTAGTACAAGACAATCTCGCAAGTAAAAGACCGTCGCGCTATTTTTTGTGTTTAGCAGCACGTCGATCACGCACTTCCACGCGCTTGGAGTCTGTTCCAACTCTTCTCACCTCAAACAGATCAATCGCCTCGAAAAGTTGCACCAATTTTTTAAATCCATAGTTACTTTGATCGAACGATGTTTGGTTGTTGATATGGCTTCCGACTGGGCCTAGTGGCGCCCAACCATCATCGTCATCATGTGCTGAAATGGCATTACGTAATAGATTTATCAAACTGGTATTCGACTTCAACTCTTGCATGCTCAGAGGCTTTGAAATCGCATCAGACTCGACGTTTGCAACCTGCATTTTCGGTTCAGCGTTGACATCTAGGTAAAAAAACTTCGAACAAGCCGCCGTAAATGCCTGCGGAGCCTTTCGCTCACCAAAACCAAACACTTCAATGCCCGAAGCACGAAGACGGGTTGCGAGCGGGGCGAAATCGCAATCCGATGACACCAAAGCGACTGCCGAAATCTTACCCTCATACATCACGTCCATCGCATCAATGACCAGCGCGATATCCGACGCATTCTTATTCGTCGTAAGCGCCTGCTGCATAACCGGTGTAATCGCATGTTCGTTAAGCAACTCAAGCCAAGGTTTTAAATTCGCCTTAGTCCAGTCGCCGTAAGCGCGACGAATCGTTGCACGACCATAACTTGCCAGTTGATTGTAAATCGCGTCGACTTTACTTGCGGGAGCATTATCTGCGTCGATAAATATTGCAACGTTCTTTTCCATGTGGGTTCCTGAATGCGCTTACAAAATATCACTCGAGGTTAAAGAACTTATGACAGGATTGCCAGAGGATAACGTTTAGAACGCTGTTTGGCTCTAGAACGTCAAAACCAAACAGTGAACTGAATGACGTCGTACGATAATCGCTGGCGTTTGTAGATACTCATCGGCAGATTATCTCGGAGACTGAGTTTAATTTGCCAGTACTTCAACTCAAGCAGCCCAGCAATCAAGATACTTGGTAACCATCATTCGCGTACCCCAATGCTCACTAGTCAAAATTAGGCGCATGTGTACGCTCAGCTTGTTCGCTTAATGGCAGGTGCTACAATGCATGCAAACATTATCAAAATCTAAAAAATAAACAGCATCATGGAGTGGATGTGGACTCATTAGAAAACCTTAAGCTAGCGATTCGCACGTTTGCTGATGAACGCGACTGGGATCAATTCCACTCGCCCAAAAATCTCGTCATGGCTCTCTCAGGGGAAGCCGGTGAGCTGGCCGAGTGCTTCCAATGGCTCACCGAAGACCAATCGTATAATCTTTCAGATAAACAACGCGACGCTGTTGCCGATGAAATCGCCGATGTACAGCTCTACCTTATACGCTTGGCTGACAAGCTCAATTTAGATATCGCCCAAGAGTGCCGACGAAAGCTACTGCATAACGCTGAAAAATACCCGGTAGATAAAGCCAAAGGCACCGCCAAGAAATATACGGATTTGTAATGATTGAGAGTGCTTTTGAAATCGCTAAGTATAATTTTTCAGAGAATGGCTTATCGGACATCAACTCTAACCACTACGCCAAAAATTGCTGGCCATTGGTATATATCCTCTCTTGTAACAATAAGAACATGGCCTATATTGGCGAAAGTACCGATGCCTGTACTCGCATGGCTACGCACCTTAATAGCGAATCAAAGAACTCTCTCGACTCCGTTCATCTAATAACCAGTGAAAAATTTAATAAGTCTGCAGCTCTCGATATTGAGTCTAATCTGATTCGCTATATGGCCGCTGATGGTAAATTTGATTTACTCAATAGTAACTTGGGCTTGGCGAACCACAACTACTATCAAAAGGCTGAACTCTATTGGGGTATCTTTACGCGAGTTTGGGATGATCTGCGTTCCAAGGGCGTGGCAAAAAGCTCATTGGAGTCAATCGATAACTCCGACGTATTCAAGTACTCACCTTATAAATCGCTATCAGCAGAACAAGAGCATGGCTTGCAAACTATATTAAGAAGCCTGCTTGATGACTCGGCTAGTCGTATATTAGTGGAGGGCGGCGCGGGCACAGGTAAAACCATTCTAGCTATATTTTTATTTAAAATGCTCACTTCCGAGCAGAGCCTAGTGAATCAGCCTTTGCACGATGCCAACCTTAGTACTCTTCAAGGCCTAGTCGACGAGGTCACGGCGAAATACCCGAACCCCACAATGGCACTGGTGGTTCCCATGTCGTCTTTTAGAAAGACACTGCAAAAGGTTTTTCGGAATATTAAAGGCCTGAGCGCCAAGATGGTGATTGGCCCTGCAGAAGTCGTGAAGAAGCAGTACGATATTTTGCTGGTGGATGAGTCTCACCGCCTGCGACAACGAGTGAATCTAGGTGCCTACTTCGGCGGCTTTGATAAGGCCTGTAGTGCATTGAATTTTGATAAAAATAGTTGCACCGAACTTGATTGGATTTTAAAACAATCAAACGTAACTATTCTTTTCTACGATCACGACCAGTCCATCAAGCCCTCCGATGTACCCAAGCAAGCTTTCGATGAGTTAAAGCATGATGAGAAAACCAAGATTGTATCACTAAAGTCCCAGTTTCGAGCCAAAGGCGGAAATGGCTATGTTCGCTTCGTCGATCGGTTGCTTAATAACGGGTTACAGGGGCAAGCCGCCTATCAATCAAAGCAATACGAGCTGAAGCTGTTTGATTCGTTGGCTGACATGGTCGATGAGATTCAGCAGAGAAACAGTGAGTACGGGCTTTCTCGCCTCATCGCCGGCTATGCGTGGAAGTGGATATCTAAAAACGATGAGAATGCCTTTGATATTGTTATCGACGATGTACAGTTAAAGTGGAACTCCACCTCGCTCGACTGGATAAACGCGGAAGACTCGGTCAACGAAGTAGGCTGTATCCATACAACTCAGGGATATGACCTTAATTACTCGGGCATAATTTTCGGACACGAAATTGGCTACGACCCTATCACCCAAGAGATTGTAATCTACGAAGACAACTACTTTGACAAGAATGGTAAAAACTCTATCAAAGACCCAAAAGAATTAAAGACATTTATTCTTAATATTTACAAAACTATCTTACTGCGCGGCATAAAAGGCACCTATATCTATGCTTGCGACGCGCACCTGCGTGATTACCTAGCGCAATACGTTCCGTTGGCGACACCAGTCATAGCAAGCAATAATATTGATACACTGCCCATCGACCAGGTGCGTCCATTTGAAAATGCAATACCGCTCTACGCTCTTGATGCAGCTGCCGGAGGCTTTAGCGAACCTCAAACTATTGAAGACGTTGATTGGATAGCATTACCCGATGAGCAAAAACCATCAAAGGACTTATTTGCTTGTCGCGTTGTCGGCGAGTCAATGAATCGAGTAATCACTGACGGCTCGATTTGCCTGTTTAAAAAGGACTCAGGCGGTTCACGCAATGGCAAGATTGTCTTGGTTGAACACACCAACATATACGACGAAGAAACCGGCAGTTGCTATACCATCAAAGAGTATCAGAGCCAAAAGGCCGAAAAGGGTGACTCTTGGCGACATGAATCGATTTGCTTAAAGCCCGTTTCGAATAATCCCGAATATCAAGAATTGATTTTGACTGGTGATCAGGTTGATCAAGTTCGGGTGGTAGGGATTTTTGTGAAGGTGCTTGGCAAAAAGTAGTCTGGCCTTAGAAATCTATACACGCTCTAGTTCACGAAGAACGTACCACTTCGCCCAAACCAGCCTACCGCTAGTTGCCCAATCCACCACCCCCTAAGTAGCTCCTGCCAGAACGAAAAAACCCTACCGCTACGCGATAGGGTATGCTTTTTCGGGCCAATATATCGTCGAATATTAAACAGCATATAAACTACCGAATGCACATTCAAAACACGCTGTGCTTGGCTCTAGAACGTCAAAACCAAACAGCGAAATCAGCGGCGTATATCGATACTCATCAGCAAATTATGCCTACGGTCGAGTTACCGTGTCACTATTCGACTAACTCCCCCTTCTTATCGAACGAATACGATTGATCTAGAGCTGGGCGATAGATATAGCCGACTATTTCACCAAAAATCGGCAGGGGATCAGATTTCTCTTTACGAGCCTCAAGGATTTTCTCTTTAACTACAGCAAGCTGCGTTTCCATTGGCTGTTCGATGATCGATCGATCCAGACGAATAATGCGAAAATAATTATGAAGCAGCGCAGCAAACGTTATCTGAGTGACTTTGCCACGGGTATTAACGAAAATATGGGGTCCAAGCCACTTCGCATAGGCGATCCGTTGCTCTTCACGGATAATAGCTTCAGTCTCGGCGATTGCCTCAGAAATGATTCTCGGCTCCAGCTCGAGTGCTTTCGCCAGGCGGTCGATCATATTGACTCTAACTCGCCCCTCTAAAATATCATCGACTCGATTATAGGTTTTACCGGTAGGGTTACTTGAAAGTTTGGCTGCCAGAATTTTTCGCGCTGATCGCTTGCTTGAACAGGCTAACGAATCGAGCACAAGTTGGTTTATTGGATACATGGTGGTCTCCTTGGTTAACAGTTAAGTTTCGAACCAAGGCAACAGCGTGGTAAATGGAGTGCGATTATCAGTAGTGAACTATCCGGACTCGACGCTTTAGCTAAATTTATATCCCGCCCGCAAGTTGCCTTAAATCGGCGGCTGGCGACATTATACACCAGTTTTGTTAAAAGTTGTTAGTTTCGGGTTTAGAGTCCGAAAAGCTATGGGTCATATCTATTTTGGGCGGCGGTAGTTGCGAAATTGTTCTTATGTGAGGATGAAACGTCGATGACCTGAGTGGCACGTCAGAATGAGCGCTACCAACTTGATTTTGATAAGGGACGAGAAGACAGATTGCGAATTTGGGTTTATAAGGGCCAACATGCGAATTTTTTTGTAACAACCGATATATCACTTGGTTTCTGCCATAAACCAATGTAACAATAGCCCTAATAAAAATAGGTTTTTGTGTTGTTTTTCGTGCTGTCTTCAATCAAACACGTCGCTCAGTTTCTGTTGCTTATTTGCTACCTAGGCACCCACGGTATTTATGCTACTGGGTTGATGCCTGCGAGCTTGGTCGACGGCGGTTTTCAGCTGTGCCATCAAAACCCGGGAACAAAACAACTTCTCGACTATCTCGGTGACAAACAATCCAATCACCATCACACGGAGCACCACGCTAGCCAAGACGAACACGCCAGCTACATCAGCGCTGAATCAGGCTGTGATATTGGACTGACGCTCGGTGATCTCGCGTTAACCACGTTCGGCCTCAGTGCACTGGCACTCACTGATGATTTCCAAGCACACTTCCCCGTTACTCTACCTGCTGCGCTCGCAAGTCTAACGCGTACTCAGGTATTTCAACGCGGTCCTCCCCGATAGTTTCTCAAAACACATTACAACTGATTAATAAATTTGAGGAACTTTTATGAGACCGTATATAAGTATGGCGGGCTGCACGATGGCGCTCGTCTCTAGCATGACTTTTGCACACACTTCGAGCACAACTTATTCAACAGGCCCCTCTAGCGGCCACGCACCAGCCGGCGTTATGGCTGATCACATGCACCGCGCAGGTGAATGGATGATCGGCTATCGCGACACCTACAGCGAATACAGCGGATTGGCGACAGGTACGAGCGATTTGAGTAAAGCGGACGTCTATCAACTTGGTTACCGTATGATTGCAACGGATATGACCATGCGGATGCAGATGCTTGATTTCATGTACGCCCCATCCGACGACGTAACCCTAATGATCATGCCGCACTATATGACGATGGACATGACCATGGAGGGTTTCATGATGGGTAACCCTGTAACCCGCGCTCACGGAGAGGGCGACTGGGGTGACACAAAGGTCTCCGCGCTGTACCGACTGAGCGATTCAATCGATGCGACGAGTCATGTGAATATCGGCATTAGCCTTCCCACCGGCGACATTGACTTGGTTAATCGAATGGGAGTACTCACTCACTACGGAATGCAAATGGGATCCGGAACCTACGACCTGGATTTATCGTACACCCACACTTGGCGTTCTGAAGCACTCACGTTCGGCGCACAAGCCGCGAGCGTCATCAGACTTCAATCCGAGAATGACAATGGATATCGTCTAGGGAATCGCCTCAGCGCGAGCTTTTGGGCGGCCTATGACCTTTCGAATGACCTCAGCATCAGCGCCAGACTCGGCGCTCAGTCGGTTGGACGTATTAAGGGCGAATACAACAAGCCTCATGCCACCATGTCTCCGATGGATTTTCCAGAAAACTATGGCGGCGATCTCGTTGAAGCGGGTATCGGCGTCAATGGAATTCTGCCCGACTGGGCTGCTCGATTGCGCTGGGGGCTTGAGTATACGAAGCCGCTCTACCAATCGGTCAACGGTGTGCAACTTAAGAAGGATCAAGCGCTTAACGTATCGTTGACCCTGTCTTTCTAAAGACTAATTCGTCAATAATCGCACTTACCTAAGATATTGAGTAGGTGCGATTTTTATCTTCCACAAGCAGCATTTTATTCCCTACTGAAGTCACCTAAGTGCCCTGTGGATTTATCAAGTGCGTGATTAGATAATAGTCAAAATCAAAGCTACACCTCCGAAAATTAAAGGACTAACAGCGTGTCTATTGCCACGATTATTAAAACCATGCGCCCCGCTTTTCTCGTACTTACGCCGATCTGCGTATTTTTGGGTGCATCGCTGGCTCTATCCGAGCATGGCTCGATTAACATACTTCGGCTCTGTTTGATTACTGCTGCTGCGCTGCTCGCGCATATTAGCGTCAATATGCTCAATGAATATTCCGACTTTAAAAGCGGTTTGGACCTGACAACCGAACGAACGCCTTTTAGCGGAGGCAGTGGCGCGCTTCCGGCTCAACCATGCGTTGCTCGGTTGGTACTGAACATTGCGTTAACGGGCTTGGGCATCGCTATAAGCATCGGGGTGTATTTTGCTATCACCATTTCAAGCGCCATTTGGCCGTTTATTGTGATTGGAACATCCATTGTTTTGAGCTACACCGATTTGCTTAACCGAAGGCCTTGGCTCTGTTTTATATCTCCGGGTTTGGGATTTGGGTTACTCATGGTAACCGGCACCGACTGGGTATTAACTGAGCGATACAACGTGCACAGCTGGCTCATTGCAATTATTCCATTTCTTTTGCTTAACAACCTATTGCTACTCAATCAGTTCCCCGATCTTGACGCGGACGCCAAGGCAGGACGGAAGACACTGCCCATCACCTACGGTGTCGCCATTAGCAGTCGAGTGTTACTCATATCATCATTGCTCGCGGTACTTACGCTACTTTCTCTAATCTTCGCACAAGTACTACCTCTCTTAGCACTGATTGCACTTGCACCCATTTCCCTAGGCTTCTACGCCACCTCAGGAGTAATAAAATATGGCGCGAGAATTGGTGCATACCCACATTACATGGCCGCCAACGTGATAGCAGCCAATGTGACCCCACTGGTTTTAGGCGTGGCAATTTTAGCGACTTAACCTCACACATGAATCATGCGCACAGGCAACTTGCGATCGTTAAATCTCCCTTCGGATGGATTAACTAGAAGTCTCATCGAGATAGTGATTCCAATAAAGGGAGAAGGCCCCCACCCTGTCACTATGGTGACTCCAGAAAGGCTGAAGCCGACCATAATGAGAGTGATTATTATAAATAAATACAATAGCGAGATAATAACTCATGAAGAAAGTTGCCATTATTGGTGCAGGCCCGTCTGGAATTACCGCAATTAAGAACTTTGCAGATCAGGGGTTTGAGGTCACGGCTTTCGATAGATGCGGAGGAGTGGGAGGTAACTGGAGGTTCAATGATCCGTCTGGACATTCCAGTGTTTTTGAAACCACGCATTTAATAAGCTCGAAATATACTTCTTCTTATGAAGATTTCCCGCTGCCTGATACTACACCAGACTACCCGTCACATCAGGAATTATTACGCTACTTCAATGCCTACGCCGATCATTTTGATATTAAGAAACTCATTAAATTTAATACCGAAGTAACGAACTGTAAAAAAATCGATGGCGATCGGTGGGAAGTCGAATGGAAGAATTTGGGTTCTGACGAAAAGATGACCGCCGAATTCGATGCGCTTGTGGTGTGTAATGGCCATCACCATGCACCTAGATACCCTGATTATCCTGGGGAGTTTACCGGGGAATTTATCCACTCTCATGATTTTAAATCCGCTAAACCCTTCGAAGATAAGCGTGTTTTAGTTATTGGCGGCGGAAACTCTGCCTGCGATGTTGCAGTCGAGACAGCGCGAGTATCTAAGTCAACCTCGATTAGTTGGAGACGAGGGTATTATCTTATTCCTAAGTTCATGTACGGCTCGCCAACCGATGTACTCGCGTTAAAAAATCGGTGGATGCCAGATTGGATTCGAGAGCCATATACAAGATTGATGCTCGAAATCTTCCAAGGAAAGAATGAAGATATTGGATTACAGAAACCCGATAAAAGCTTAAATGCGACTCACCCAACCGTAAACTCAGAACTCTACTATGCGGTAAGGCATGGCAAAGTCACACCCCACGTTGATATAGAAAGATACGAAGGCAATACGGTTATATTTAAGGATGGTAAGAGTGAAGAGTTTGATGTCATCATTGCTTGTACCGGCTATAAAATTAAACATGATTTTTTCGATCAAAGTCTCATTAACTATGAAGAGGGCAAAGTACCACTTCTTCATAAAATGATTCCGGGTGATATCAATAATTTATACTTTATCGGTCTTTTTCAACCGTTAGGCTGCATCTGGCCTGGAGCAGAGCTTCAGTCTAAATTAGCTGCTCAACATCTCTGCGGCAATTGGAAGCCCGAAAAGTCAATTAATGAACTCATCGAAATAGAACTGGCTAATCCAGATGTACAACAAATTGACACGCCACGGCACACAATTACTGTTGATGATTACGCCTTCAGAGCTCGATTGAAAAAAGAACTCGATCGATCTAAGTTGGCTACAAAAGCCTAAACCTGAGCCTGTATTTGTGAAAGAAAGCTGTTTGAAAGCTTTCTTTCACCGTGCAGGTCAAACCCCGAGCGGACACGTTTCCCTTGGTATGGAGCGATCCACTTCGGGTTATTGGCGTTAATTTACTTAGACCGGTCGCGCAATTAGCCTAGAATTCTAGCACCTCTGCTGCGAGCTACATTGCGATGCAAGTCGCTTCGCTCAGACGCACCTCCTCGCCGGTACCGCTGTGTCTCAAATAACAGTCGTTGTCTCTGAGAAACAATTCCAGAATAAATGGGGGCTCATCAACTCGGCTGTCGATCGTACTGCCATCCGGAGAACGAATGGTAGTACGCTGAATAAACAGCTTATTACTATTGGCAAAGGCGTTGGTGCCGATACTGACCTGGCGGCCATTGAACAGTGCTTGGGCTGACTCCCTCAATTCCGCAAGCGACTTCTCGGAATGAACTGGAATATGAGCCGCTGATTCGCGGCTCGTTGAAGTCAGCTCACATCCCATCAACATTTGCGAGACAACCACCAGCAGAACATTACTCAAAATTAATTTCATTGCGGTTCCGTTTGTTTAAATGGATCGGTGTAGTTGGTCATATAACGGATCATCTGCCGTATCGAGGCAATGTCGTCGTCGGTGTAGGACTGAACGCCGGAGGCATTCACTTTAAATGCTGGAGCCCGCGATTCGGCACTTTTGGAAACTTGGGTCACAGGCGGACACGAACTCGTAGCGCGGTACTCGAGTGCTGCGGACACCAAAGGATCAACCACCTCTCCGAGCGGGCTAAATAGATCATCAACGACATAGCAACCATTCTGAAGAATGCCGGGGGCGGTAGGCTCGTTCATTGGGGTAAAGCCGTCTGAGTATCCCCCCTGCCCCTTATCATTAGAGCCATCAAATTGGATAGTAAAGTAGGTCGTGCCGCAGTTATCCGTGGGGTAAAAGCCGTAGGGCTTACCGCAGGTTGTACTGCCAATCAAAACAACCTCAACATCAATGCCCCGTAAACCATTAATAATGGCTTCGCTGGCCGAACACGTGCCACTGGTGGTTAGGATGAACACGCGGTTTAAGTTTAGCGCTGGCAACTGAACACCACCGCCGTATTTATCTGAATACTGACTGGTCGTGTTATAGAAGGGTGTTGGCGAGAGTGCGTTGCCTGTTACTGGATTAGTACTGGGGTATTTATCGTTAAAGCGCAGTTCGTCAAAGATTCTGCCACTCGTGGCTGCTGGCCCAGCGATCATATACGACAACTGACTGGCGATATACAACAACCCACCGCCGTTATAGCGAAGATCTAAAACCAGGTCGGTCACGTTGTTGCTTTTCAACTGGGTCATGGCATCAACTAACTTGTCTTCCGACACAAAGTTGTGGTCGTTAAAGAACACATAACCCACGTTGCCATTCGCGGTATTAAAGACATCGACAATCGGTACTGGATCGGCTTCTACTTCGACCGCGGACAGCGTCACGTCTCGAGTGTCGGTACTGCCCACGCTCTGCACGGTAAAGGTGTGACTTTCTCCGATCGCTGAAGGAAATAGACCCGCGTTTAGCGTATCAACATCCGAACCATTTTCGACATCTACGCCGTCGATTGCGATGATCTTAACACCGCGCGTAAGGTCGACTTCGGACGCATCGGCAGGCGAGCCTGGTTCAATATAGCGAATATATAACTGTCTCGGCGGAGCCGAGCTTACTAAAGCCCAGTCTATGCCATAGCTAACCGAGATACCTGCTTGAGTTAACTTTTCATACTCGCTAGTTTCATAGGTGAAGTGAAAACGGTCCTTGGGATTACCCGATGGCGTGGTCGCATCTGTTTTTAATAATCCGAAGTATTCGACAGGGTCGTCGTAATTGCCTGGGTCAAGATCAGGTATTTCATCGTACCAAAGGTACGTGTCATTACTCCACGAGCGCAGGAAGTGATTCTCATATAGGATGGAACCTGGCTGATCGTTGTAAGGATCACCATTAATATCCGTATAGGTACGTGGGTTTTCACAGCGCGCCACGAAGTTATCAGCGTTTTCAAATACGCCAGGTGTGTAGGTCGGACCATTTGAGCCACTGCCATTAGTCGGTGATGAATCCGAGCCGTTACTGCTGCCACCGCCACCACAACCTACCAAAGCAAAACTAGCCAGCAGGGCGATCACGAGTGGCTTGCCAAATCCATGACAATTCATATTTACTCCATTTTTTTATTTTTTTAGGTTAACTCAGAAGTCTGCCGCGTTATTTGATGGCTTCCACAGTTCAATGTTATTGCTTTTGTATCGGAAGTATCATGGCCAGCCATACTAACGTGTTCACGACTAAAGAGGTAGTTCTAGGCTACGCGAGAAGTCTTTGTTCAGATCATTCAGGGTCGGTATGACTAAGCTCACGATGCGCGTACTATGGGTAGACACTCTCATACCCCATGTCTTGATTTACAACTATACTTCGCCCATTCGCTGCCCTATCAACACAGTCCAAATCATAAAGAGACATTCAATGCCATTTTCGAAGCTAGGCCTTAAGCCCGAACTGATCTCAGCTCTCACCGACAAAGGTTATACCGCGCCAACGCCGATCCAAACGCAATCCATTCCGATTATCATGGCAGGCAAAGACGTCGTCGCAGCCGCACAAACAGGTACGGGCAAAACAGCAGCCTTTGTATTGCCGATACTCCAGAAACTCAACAACGGCCATACACTTCGTGGCAAACGGATACGTTCTCTTATTCTGGTACCAACGCGCGAATTAGCGATTCAGGTCCACGAAAACATTGAGGCGTACAGTAAAAACATAGAACTCACCTCTATGGCGATGTACGGCGGCACCGACATCGATGAGCAAAAGCGCCGACTTATTAACGGCGTTGATGTATTGGTCGCAACTCCCGGTCGATTATTGGATATGGCTCACCAGCGAGCGCTCCACTTCGACGAACTTAAAGTGGTCGTACTCGATGAAGCCGACCGAATGCTCGACATGGGTTTCGGAAACGACATCCGCGACATCTTAGATCGCCTTCCTCACGAACGTCAGAGCTTATTGTTTAGTGCCACACTGTCACGCGACGTCGAAGACCTAAGTGTCGACCTGACGGAATACGGTCCCAACGGCGACGTGGTTGAAATTCGAGTGACGCCAAAAACCGAAGCTGCTACCAGCGTAAGTCAGTGGATGATCGGTGTCGATAAAGACACGCGTTCTGCATTACTCAGCCACCTTATTAAGGAGGAGCAGTGGGATCAGGCGCTCATCTTCGTTGAACAGAAGCACGTTGCCGCTAAGCTGGTCGCGCAGTTGGCCAAGCGTGATATCGAGGCCGACAGCATTCATGGCGATCGAAGCCAAGCGCAGCGCGAGCACGTTCTGAATCGATTTAAGTCGGGAGAGCTTAAGTTTCTTGTCGCAACAGGCGTCGCGGCACGTGGGATCGATATCGGCAAGCTGTCGCGGGTGTTGAACTACGACCTGCCATTCAAACCTGAGGAGTACATCCACCGTATTGGACGTACCGGGCGAGCCGGTGCTTCGGGCGAGGCGATTTCCTTTGTAACGTGGGGCGATTTCAAAAAGTTGTGCGCCATCGAAAGTCGCTTGGACCACCTCTTAGAGAGACGCGAAATTGAGGGTTTCAAGGCCCGAAAAGCCGTGCCTATTTCGATATTAAATTATGTGCCGAAGAGCCAGCGGTAGGATCTCATAACCGAGCGATCGGCTTATTCTTCAAATTGACGAAGCCATGCGAGCGCAAGTATCGGCCAACGATCCGTGCCATCTTCTTCGCGACCTAAACCAAAACCGTGTCCGCCCTCTTGAAACAAGTGCATTTCACTACTCACACCTTGGGCTGTTAGGGCTTCATGATACAAAAGGCTCTCATGGTAGTGACATACATCGTCGTCCATGGCATGCACGAGAAACGCGGGCGGGGTGGCATCGTTTACGCGATCAAGAAAGCGATAATTATCGATCTCTATCGGACTCATTTTGCGATGAAAGAGTGACTCCTCTAGCCAGAGGATATTCTCATCATTCATGCGAGTCACACCGTAAATGAGCATGGAGAAATCGGGATTCTCTGTGTCGAGCTCACTGTGAAATACACTAGCGGTCGTAGCTAAGTGGCTGCCCGCCGAGAAACCCATGACGCCAATGGCATCTGGGTTTAAACCAAAGTTGTCAGCCATATCGTGAATTCGTGCTAGCGCTTCGCGCAGATCGAGCAATGGATCGAGCCACGGTTTGGTCGAACGCAATGGGCTCGGGATTCGGTATTTTAGAACCGCAGCATTTACGCCGTTTTCGGCGAGATACTTGGCCACATCGTGCCCTTCGTGAAAGATCGCCTCGACCGCGTATCCACCGCCCGCCATGATAACCACAGTGACACCCGAATTATCGCCTTCAGCAGGATAGAAGGTTAGTGTTGGCTCACTTACGTCGTAAACACAATTAACCTCCCAGCACACGTCCACGCGCTCTTGATTATCAACGACAATGGCGTTTGGGGGGACGCTCGGCCAGATT
>JABXIR010000096.1 GCA_013372965.1 Gammaproteobacteria bacterium | reverse complement strand
CATTGCTTGAAAATTGCGAGGTTATTCTCGGCAATTCAAACAAAAACTTGTCGGGTGTCACCACCACCATGTTGTCGACCATGCGTTACCAACGCAAGGACATCAACTTAGTGATCATGGGCGGCCATCACGTTAGCGAACAAGAGCTCGTGGTGTCTTTCTGGGATGTGGTCAAGCATTGTCGAAAGCCACCTGCGAGCGGCAACGCTCGTGTGTTCCATGCGCGTCGCAACGATGAAATGATTCAAGCACTCCTGCTTCGTGCGCTCGGCGTGCCGCTGTGCATTGTGTTTACATCGACCGCTCAGCGCAACCACACCTGGATCACGCGCTTTTTAATGTCCAAGGTGGATTACGTCATATCAACGTGTAATGCAGCCGCGTCTTACTTGAAATCGCCGCCATCGGCAATTATTCCCCACGGTATCGACATCAGTCACTTCGAACCGGCAGAAGACCGAGAAGCGGCGTGGAAGGCGCTTGGATTCGGCGGCGAATACGGAATTGGTATTCTCGGCCGTGTACGTGCCCAAAAAGGGGTACCTCTGCTTGTTCGTTCAGCGATTGAACTGTGCCCAAAATATCCCGGCTTAACGGCCATCGTTGCGGGCGCCGTTAACTCGAGTAATGAGTCCTTCGTGGCGCAAATGAAAGCCGAGATTGATGCTGCGGGGTTGTCAGATCGCATTCTGTTTGTCGGTGAGGTGAGCTTCGACGACATTCCCCGATACTTTCAGGCGCTCTCAATCGGCTGTGCTCTCAGTTGGGTTGAAGGGTTTGGTCTGACCATTCTTGAGGCAATGGGGTCGCAGACGGCGGTTGTAGCGACTCGAGCGGGTGCTTGGGAGGATATTATTCGTCCAGGCATCGACGGTGAATTGGTGCCCATTGAGGGCCAGAAGGAACTGAACGAGACACTCGACAAAATGCTCAGCGATCGTGCCAAACTCGAGGAAATGGGTAAAGCGGGACGTCAGCGTGTTTTAGAACACTATACAGTTGAGCGAGAAGCCGCTCAGCTGGTCGATTTTTATCGTAGGGCCGCAACTTACAGCGCTTAACTCGGTCGTCATGAAACCTTCAGACCATAAAAAAACCCGCTCGATAGAGCGGGTTTTTCGTTGTGGGGATGGCATCCCCGAATTAGTTGGTGAGATTAACTTCGTCGATACCCATATTGTGTAGGGTAAAGGCAAATATATCGGCTGCTTGCTCGATACGTTTTGAGACTGGAGTTCCCGCACCATGTCCTGCATTGGTCTCGATACGAATCATCACAGGGGCATTGCCTGATTGCTTTGCCTGAAGCTCAGCCGCAAATTTGAACGAATGTGCTGGTACGACGCGGTCGTCATGGTCGCCTGTGGTAATTAGGGTTGCAGGGTAGCTAACGCCCTCGCGCACATTATGTACGGGTGAGTAACCAAGTAGGTATTTGAACATGTCTTCCGACTGCTCGCTGGTACCGTAGTCATACGCCCAACCCGCGCCTGCCGTAAATGTGTGGTATCGCAGCATGTCGAGAACACCGACCGCTGGCAAGGCTACCTGAACAAGCTCTGGACGCTGTGTCATAACGGCGCCAACAAGCAGGCCGCCGTTAGACCCGCCGCGAATTGCTAGATGATCGCTGTCAGCGTAGCCCGCCTCGCTGAGGTATTCTGCTGCTGCAATAAAGTCATCGAAGACGTTTTGCTTTTGCATTTGGGTACCGGCATCGTGCCAAGTTTTGCCATATTCACCGCCACCGCGGAGGTTGGCAACTGCATAGACTCCGCCTTGCTCGAGCCATACCGCATTGGCCACGCTAAAGCTTGGCGTCAGTGAAACATTGAAACCACCGTAACCATATAGGATGGTTGGGTTGGTGCCGTCGAGCTCAATGCCGCGTTTGTGAGTAATGATCATCGGAACTCGTGTACCGTCTTTAGAGGTATAAAAGACTTGCTCTGATACGTACTGGCTGCTGTCGAAATCGACACCCGAAGCACGATAGACTTCAGACGCGCCGGTTTCAGGATTTAACGCGAACGTGGTAGACGGCGTATTGTAGTTAGTAAATGAATAGTACAAGACGTCGGCATCATCTTTACCGCCAAGGCCAGATACTGTACCCGGACCTGGGAGCTCGATGTTACGCACGAGCGAACCGTCGTAATTGCGCTGTTCTACTTTCGATACGGCATCAACCATGTACTCAGCGAAGAAATACCCTGAGCCCGTCGATAGCGATAGAACGTTTTCGGTCTCCGGAATGACGTCAACCCAGTTCGCCGGTGTGAGTGCGTCGGCGGTTGTTTTTACTAAACGGCCGTTTGGCGCATCGAGGTTTGTCACGAGGTACAGTGTACTTCCATCGTTGTCGATCACATAGGTATCGGACGAGGTATCATCAAGGATGACCTCAAGCTTAGGTTCATCTTGGGTTAGATCCATTAGGAATAGCTTGTTACCCGATGTGGATACCGACGCAGAGATGAACAAGAAGCGATTGTCGTCAGAGACGTAGCCACCAACGTAACGGTGTTTTTCAGCGTCGGTGCCGCCGAATACGACAGGGTCGTTACTTTGTGAGGTACCGAGCTCGTGGTAGTAAAGCTTGTGTTGATCGGTCATTGCCGAGAGTTCACTGCCTTCTGGTTTGTCGTAGGACGAGTAGTAGAATCCTTCGTTACCAAGCCAAGAAATGCCGCTGAACTTCACGTCGACCAGTGTATCCTCGATTTGAGCCTTCGTCTCCGCGTCGATGACGATAATCTTACGCCAGTCGCTTCCGCCTTCAGAGATGGCATACGCGACGATACTTCCGTCTTCAGAGAACGATACGCTCGCGAGTGATGTGGTGCCATCTTCGCTGAAGGTATTCGGGTCTAGAAAAACTTCCGGCTCTTGATCGCCTTTTTGACGCCACAAAACGTATTGGTTTTGGAGGCCATCGTTTCGATAGAAGTAGGTGTAATCTCCCTCGATAAACGGAGCCCCGACTTTTTCGTAGTTCCAAATTTCGGTGAGGCGATCTTTCAGCGCATCACGCGTTGGAATAGTGTTGAGATAACCGAAAGTGACTTCGTTCTGAGCGATCACCCATGCTTCGGTCTCGGCGGAGCGATCATCCTCTAACCAACGATATGGATCGGCCACTTCGTGACCAAAGTAAGTGTCGGTCACGTTGACCGTGTCAGTGACGGGATAGCTGATCGCAGGTGATTTAGACTGCTGAACACCATCGCATCCGATAATGAGTGCAGCAGATAAGCACAAGAGTGTTTTGTTCATAGTAATCTCGATATTATGTATTTCGCTGCAAATAGTATCAAAGACTGGATGTATTCGCCTCTCGGTGATTACTTAGGATAGCTTGAGCATTAGCCATACAAAGAGCGTTACCGACAACGCGATCGTCACCATCAGCTTCGTCGGCGAGATCGAATCGTGAGGAGGGTCGTTTCGAGTCACACTACGCTTTTTCCCGTGGATCATTGATAACAGGATTGGCTTGCCGGTCAACTGGTAAAATGTGAGTGCAGCCAAATGCAGCGCAATAACGCCTACGATGACCTTCTCTCCAAGGTGATGAATCGATGTCGCCAATGTCTGTAGAGACTCAGACACCGATTGGCTAAATGGACCACCAATGTAGAGACCCGTGTCGAAACTGAATAGACCGGTGAAGGCCTGCGTCAAGATCGCAGAGAGTATGAGCAGTGTCGCCCAAGAGCCCGTGGCACTGTGACCTAGCGTTGGGTGTTTCGCTTCACTTTTTAAATGACGTGGCGCCAACTTAAGGCTCGACCACTTTGCATACCGAGTGCCCAAGACGCCCCAAACAAGGCGAAATGTGAGCAAGGCTAGTACCGTGACGCCGACGTACATATGCCAGATCGCTGCGTCGAAGGACTCTTCAGCGAGCTCAGCGGTAACAAATGCGGCAATGATGGCAATAACAAGGCACCAATGCCAAATTCGCAGGGCGAGATCCCATACCTTGGTCATATTTATCCTCTCGTATTCCGACAAAGTATCTAATCTATAAATTTTTGCTTCGCAACGACAGTTGCAATTACCACAGGGGAGCATAACATCAAAGTGATACTGATCTAAGGAGTACAATGTGAATTTGCAAGGGCGCTCGTTCTTAAAACTACTCGATTTTTCTGCCGAGGAAATCGAATTTCTCATTAATCTTGCCGCCGATTTGAAAATGAAGAAACGAATGGGGTCTGAACCTAAGTTTCTCGCGGGCAAGAATATCGCGCTGATCTTCGAAAAAAACAGCACACGTACCCGTTGCGCATTCGAAGTGGGTGCCTTTGATCAGGGCGCAAACATTACCTACATTGGCCCGAGTGGCGGACACTTGGGGGTTAAAGAGACCGTCGCTGATACCGCCCGAGTTTTGGGGCGGATGTATCACGGTATCCAGTATCGCGGATTCGGCCAAGTGATCGTCGAAGACCTTGCAAAATATGCCGGCGTTCCCGTTTGGAATGGACTGACTGACGAGTTTCATCCTACGCAAATACTCGCTGATTTCCTCACACTGAGAGAGCACCTCAACCGACCGTTCAGTGATATGACGTTCTGTTACGTTGGTGACGGTCGAAATAATATGGGCAATTCACTCATGGTGGGTGCCGCGAAGATGGGTATCGACTTTCGTATCGCAGCGCCGAAATCATGCCAGCCCGAAGAATCATTAGTCGATGTGTGTCGACAGTTGGCAGTCGACTCGGGTGCCAAAATCACCATTACTGACAATATCGACGAAGCCGTTGATGGTGCAGACGCAATTTATACCGATGTATGGGTCTCGATGGGAGAGGATGCATCGGTTTGGGAATCTCGCGTCAACTTGCTTCGCGATTACCAAGTCAATGCTGAAATGATGAGCAAAACGGGTAAGGAGCATACCCTGTTCATGCATTGTTTACCGGCGTTCCATAATACGGACACCGTGGTTGGAAAGCAGATGAAAGCTCAGTTTGGTTTGGATTCTATGGAAGTAACAGAAGAGGTATTCGAGGGGCCCAATTCGGTGGTGTTTGACGAAGCTGAAAATCGTCTGCATACCATCAAGGCCGTAATGGTGGCAACGTTAGCCGGAGCCGAGCTCGAGTAAGTTAGGCCATTGCGAAGAGTGCGGTAGGTCGTCCTGCGAGTGCCGTACAAATTTCGAAGATCAGTCGGTTGGCAGAATCGGGTTGGCCCGACTTAGCGGCGGTATCGACTTTCTCGCAAAGTTCAAGTGTGGTCACTAATGCATTGAATGGAATACGTTGTGCCGCATTGCGCACGAGCCGACTACGCATTTTCATGACACCAAGGCGCATCAGCGCTGAGTCATTGTCTTGCTGAGCCTGTTGCAGTTTTTTCACCTGAATCAGCGTACGAATTTCGCGAGTTAGTGCCCACAAAATGTACATAGTGTCGTTACCTTCGGCCTTTAGACCCGACAGCGTTTTCAAAGCATGGGCCGCATCGCCTTCGAGCAGTCGGTCGATCAGGTTAAATACGTTATAGCGTGCGCTATCGGCCACACTATAGACAACATCCTCTATTTCAACGGTCTTTCCGTGATGGAACAATGCGAGCTTTTCAACTTCTTGAGCCGCGGCCAATAAATTGCCTTCCGTTTTCTCTGCCAAGGCTTCAACAGCCTGTGGGCTAAGTGATAGACCACACTTCTGGGCACGCTGGTTCAGCCAGCCGCTAAACTGATTGGCGTACACCGGTTTAACGGTGCACACAGTCGATGCTTCCTCGATGGCTTTAACCCACTTTGATTTCAGTTGTTTATTATCGAGTTTGTCGGTTTGAATGATAATCAAGGTATCTTGAAGTTGGGCTTCCGCGAGTTGAGTGACCGCTTTTTTAAATGCGTCGTCGAAGCTGCCTTGGTGTTGAATGTCGAGAAAGGTGAGCGTTGAAAACAGAGATAAGCTGTTGGCTGATGCGAGCACTTCCGACCAATCAAATCGAGGGCCGGAAAAAAAACGTTGGCGATCCTCATACCCTTGTTGTTTTGCCGCGCGACGTAACTCGTCGAGTAGCTCTTGAGTAACTAAAGGCTCGTCACTGGCGATCCAGATGATGCCCGAGAGTGGGGCTGAGAGCTGGTTATAAAGCTGCTCAACCGAGACAATCATTGGCCGCGACTCAGAATGATGGCCCGGCGGAGAATCGCTTCGGCCAACTGCTGTTCAAGTCGATCGATAAGGTCGCGTTCTTCCTGCTCCATCGCCTCGAGAATTCGTCGATCGTAGTTGTAGTTATCTGATTGGCTCATCGTCGTGAGCGGTGCAACTTCCAACCCGTTTGAATCAAGTATTCTCAGTTGATTTGACAGCGTGATGCGATACACATCGGCTTCGCCAATTTGGTCAACTGCAGCCACGCGCTTGTTGGTCATCAGCGGGCCGATCTCGATGATAATCTCAGCATCATTAAGCTCGGTAAGGTTGCCGCGCAATTCGAGGGAATTGCGCAAGTGAATAGCAACGGGCTGATCGACACTGGAACGAACAAAGATGCCCTTGGAGGTATCTTCGCTTCCGGTACTCTGACCTCTTAACTGCCAGCCACACGCAGCGGTTAAGCTTAAGATTAATACGATAAAACCCGTTGCGACTCGTTGCATAGCTTAAGCACTCGCAACAATGTTCACGAGACGACCCGGAACCACAATCACCTTGCGAACCGTTAAGCCATCAAGGTGACGGACAACATTCTCGTCAGCTTGCGCGAGCGCTTCGACTTCTTCTTTTGAAGCGGAAGCGGGTACTTGAACCTTGCCGCGCACCTTACCGTTGACCTGAACCACAATAGTGAGCTCATCGCGAATCATGGCTTTCTCGTCGGCGGTTGGCCACTCGGCATTGATCACATCATTGTGATGACCGAGTAGTCCCCACAGTTCGTGCGCGACGTGAGGCACGATCGGGCTGAGCATTAGTACCGCCGCGTCTAGAGCTTCACGTTCGACGGCTAAACCATTTGCAGTGTTACGAGTCGCGAGTTTATTGACTTCGTTGAGCAACTCCATAATAGCGGCAATCGCGGTGTTGAAGGTTTGGCGACGACCGAAGTCGTCTGAAACTTTCGCAATCGTCTCGTGTGTTTTGCGGCGAAGTGCCTTATCGGAGTCGCTTAAACTCGTTAGATCTAGGTCACTCGGTACACCCGCCTCGAGGTGACCGTGGACTGTACGCCACAACTTCTTCAAGAAGCGATGTGCGCCCTCTACGCCAGAGTCTGACCATTCGAGTGATTGTTCTGGTGGCGCCGCGAACATGATGAATAGTCGAACCGTGTCTGCACCGTATTGATCGATGAGAGCTTGAGGATCCACTGTATTGCCCTTGCTCTTAGACATCTTAGCGCCGTCTTTGAGTACCATGCCTTGGCATAGGAGGCGCTTAAATGGCTCGTCGCTGTCGACTAACCCTGCATCTCTAAGTAACTTGTGGAAGAAACGAGCATAGAGTAGATGCAAGATCGCATGTTCGATGCCACCGATGTACTGATCGACCGGTAGCCAATAGTTCGCTTCTTCTGGGTTGAGCATTTGCGTGTCGTCATTAGAGCTACAGTAGCGTGCGTAGTACCACGATGACTCCATGAACGTGTCGAAGGTATCGGTTTCGCGAGTAAACGCTTCACCGTTGACTGTGATCTTTGCCCAATTTGGATCGGCTTTAATCGGGGACTGTACGCCGTCCATCTCGACGTCTTCGGGTAACTCGACCGGAAGCATCGACTCTGGAATTGGTTGCTCTTTGCCGTTGGCATCGTACATCATTGGAATTGGAGCACCCCAATAACGCTGGCGTGAGACGCCCCAGTCACGTAAGCGGAAGTTAACCTTAACTTGACCTTGGTTGTTAGCTTCGAGGTCGGAGGCGATCGCTTTAAAGGCTTCATCGGAAGTTAAACCGTCGTACTTACCGGAGTTAATCAGCGTGCCTTTCTCGGTGATTGCGGCAACTGAAATGTCGCCGTCCGCGTCGATCACTTGCTTGATGTCGATGCCGTATTTGGTTGCGAACTCCCAGTCGCGTTGATCGTGACCAGGAACGGCCATCACGGCGCCTGAGCCGTAGTCCATTAATACAAAATTAGCGACAAACACGGGCACTTCTTCACCCGTGATTGGGTGCTTAGCCTTAACGCCGGTATCGAGGCCCAGCTTCTCCATGGTTGCCATATCGGCCTCGGCAACTGAGTTGGCTTTGCACGACTGAATGAACTCTGCGAGTTCGGTATTATTTGTCGATGCGGCTTTAGCAATCGGGTGCTCCGCAGCTACTGCAACGTAACTAACGCCCATTAACGTGTCCGGGCGAGTAGTGTAAATCGATAGGTCGTGAATATCATCGATTGCCGTTGCCAAATCAAACCGCATCTCAACGCCTTCAGAGCGACCGATCCAGTTTTTTTGCATGGTGCGCACTTGCTCTGGCCAACCGTCGAGTTGGTCGAGGTCGTTTAAAAGCTCTTCAGCGTAGGCGGTGATCTTAATGAACCACTGGGGAATCTCTTTACGCTCGACAACCGTGTCACAGCGCCAGCAACATCCGTCGATAACTTGTTCGTTCGCTAGCACGGTTTGATCGTTTGGACACCAGTTAACCGCTGATGTCTTTTTGTACACTAAGCCTTTTTCGTACAGCTTGGTAAAGAACCATTGCTCCCAGCGATAGTAATCGGGTTTACATGTTGCGAGCTCACGCGACCAGTCGAAGCCAAAACCCAGTTGATCGAACTGTGCTTTCATGTCTTCAATGTTGCTGTAAGTCCACGGTGCCGGGGCCGTGTTGTGTTTGATCGCCGCGTTTTCGGCAGGTAGCCCAAACGCATCCCAGCCCATCGGTTGCATTACATTTTTACCGAGCATACGCTGATAGCGAGAAACGACATCGCCCAAGCTGTAGTTTCGAACGTGACCCATGTGCAATTTGCCGCTTGGGTACGGGAACATCGATAGGCAGTAGAATTTCTCTTTCGAGTCGTCGTGCTTAACTGAAAAGCTGTCGCTCTTTCGCCAATGTTCTTGTGCCGATTTTTCAATTTCGGTCGGATTGTAATGCTCTTGCATGTTGACTGTTTACTTCTTCGTTGGGGGTGTCAGGGGACACCTAGCAAATGAATAAAATATTCTCGCTAGTATAGTAAAAATCGGTTTGGCAATACACCGTTTAATTCAGCTTTAGATTGATTCAGACGGTGTGTTGTCGCGGGTTTCTCAATTTTCTACTTGGCCATCAGACTGTTGTTTGGCACTGAGCTCGACGTTGATTGCCTCGATCAGACTCTCGACGCTAGTCTCACTGAAACCGATACTCTGATACTTTACGATGCCATCTGCACCGATGACGATGGTGTGAGGAATGGCGCCAACACCAAGAGACTCGCCATGACGACCCTTGCGGTCGATAGCGAAGACAAAACCAGTGTCCGGTAAATTGCCGATGGCGCGACGAGCTTTTCGTCGACTTTCATTCCAAGTGACCGCAATAACCTGGACATGCTCGTTCGTAGCTTGACGTTGAATCGACATCAAATAGGGAAACTCTTCAAGACAGGGACGACACCAGGTGGCCCAGAACGCAACCACAATAATTTTCCCATCGTAGTCGCTTAAGTTGAGATCCTCGCCACCTATGATGGGTGGTGAAAAGTCATCAGGGAAGGGTTGCCCATCTTGGAGCTCGGCTTTCGAGACTGAACAGACGAGTAACAGAGCAATAGTAATCGGGGCTAACAGTTGACGCACGGAAGATCCTTCTATCTCATTATGAAATTGAAGGATCATCTTGCATTAGGCATT
>JABXIR010000242.1 GCA_013372965.1 Gammaproteobacteria bacterium | reverse complement strand
CGACTCAATGTCATTTTCCTTTGGTTTACTAAGTCATGTAAACACCCACTGACTTGAATGACTGAGGAGAACATCCCATGAAGAAATTTACCCGCACAATATTAGCAACCGCACTTTTGAGTACAGCCGCAGTATCGGCTGCAGCTGATGAGCGCGATGGCGCAATGATGGCCAAGCAAGGCGCGACCTTTATGGGAACCGCTGTCGCAGGTGCCGCTGTGGCAGGTCCCTTTGGATTTATCGGCGGTGCACTGATTGGTGCTTACTTTGCCGAGAATATCGAGGCGGCCGAGCGAGAAGAGCAAACGGTTGCACAACTCGCCATCACCAATCGAGAACTGCGTGAGGTTGAAGCTCAACTGGGCGAAGCGAGATATACCATTTCTGTTCAGCAGTCGCACTTGGAAACGTCGATGTATGCGCTTCAAGATGCACTGAGCGTCGACTTGCTATTCAGTTTCAACGACGCGGAGTTAAGCGAACGTGATTTGTCTCGTATTGGCCGAGTTGCGCGAATCTTGCAAGAGTATCCCGAGCTTTCAATGACCATTCACGGCTTTGCAGATCATCGTGGAGATGACGACTATAACCACGAACTATCAGCAAAACGCGCAGAGCGAGTAGCGCAGGCCTTCATTGAAAGCGGCATTGCGGCGGATCGCATCTCGACTGAAGCACGCGGCGAAGTGGCAACTGCTGCTGATGTCGATCAGCGAGAATTAGCGCAAAGCCGCCGAGTCAGCGTGGCGATCGAATTGAATGATGTATCAGTGGCACAGAACTAACGCGACGTGGGAGTAACACTCAGGGAGCACTTGCTCTCTGAGTGTTGAGGTTGTTAGCGATAGGCACGCACTTTAAATTTACGTTTTTTGATGGCACCGCGATTGGCTAGTGCAAGCAACTTATTGACGTAATGTCGATTGACCGCAACGATCGTGTAGTAATCAAACAGATCGAGTTGGCCAATGGCTTCGAAAGGAATCTCAGCTTGTTGCGCCAACGCACCCACAAAGTCGCCCTTGCGAAGTTTGTTTTTCTTTCCAAGAGAGATTTCGCAGCTAATCCAATCGGGCTTCGCCGGGGTCAGTTCCGCGTCTTGAATATCGCTTGCATGAATTAACGACAACCCAGCAGCAACTGCGCGCTGTTGTGCACGTTCGCTGTTCACTAATACAAAGGCTTTGCCTTCTTTGCCCGCACGCGCAGTACGACCATTGCGGTGGACCTGAGTTGATTCATCTTTCGCAAATGCTGTACTGATCACCAGCTCGACGCTGTCGACGTCGAGGCCCCGAGCAGCGACGTCGGTCGCGACCAAAATTGGGATTGAGTGGTTTTTGAAACGGGTAAAGGCTCGCTCTCGTTGAGGTTGATCGAGATCACCGTGAAGCGACACTACCAATAGCTCTTTGTGGTAAAGCGCCTTAGACAATCGCTTTACCTCAGAAATCGTGGGGCAGAAGATCAGCGTTGGCACATTTGGATGGTTGGCGATCAGTTTGAGAACAACGTCATCCGTTTCACTGGGCTCTAGCATGACGGCTTTGGCGTTGAGCTTGCTCGGCGGTTTGTCTGAAGAAACGTCGATGATCTCTGGATTGTTTTGATGGCGCTCACTGAGTGCTTTTAAGTCACTCGGGAAGGTCGCACTAAACATTAATGTCTGTCGTGGACTCGCGCAGTGTTCAATGAGCTCAGAGACTGCGTCAATGAACCCCATATCGAGCATTCGGTCGGCCTCATCGAGAACAACGTGATCGCATCGGCTCAGGTCGAGGCGCTCTTTGCGGATTAAGTCCGCAATTCGACCTGGGGTACCGATAATCATGCTGGCACCGTGTTCAAGTGAACGAATCTGTGGGCCGATCGGTGTGCCACCGACGGCAAGTAAAATTTTGAAATTATCAATGTGCGTGGCAATGAATCGAGCCGTTTCGGCGACTTGCTGAGCTAACTCTCGCGTCGGACAAAGAATGAGGGTGCGAGGGTGGCGAGAGGCTTTTTGCACCCGTGACAGTACGCCTGCGACGAACGCGAGCGACTTACCACTGCCGGTTTCTGCTTTTGCAACCACGTCTGCTCCAGCAACGATTTTATCGATCGATGCAGCTTGAATAGGCGTTGGTTCGACATAAGAGCGGCTGGCTATGGCTTGTCTAACAGCGGGAGATACATTAATGGATTCGAACGAATTTGACACAGTAGGGATACCGAGGATGACCTTGAGATCTCGAAGTATATCAGTAAAGAAGGCTTCTGCGTCGGTATTTCAGTGTCGAGGTAATACGACGATGGTTGTTGTGGTTGCAGTGATTCTTTTAAGTCTATCGCTCATCGGCTGTATGGTGGCGCCTTATGCGACTTTGGTGTCTTTATGCTGGCTCGGCTTTTGGGTGACGGTTGTTCATTGGCTCGCGTCACGGTATGGTGGAGTTCATTCGCGAACCGCCATGGTTTCTGACACTGACGACCGGGAGACGCCCCATGACATTACTCCGATTATTCACTCTGTTCACTCTCAGCGTGCTGATGGCATGTAATACCAGTGTCGGATCCGATCCGAATGATGCGTTTGAACGTTTATTAAAGGAGCAATACGAGGCACGGCAAAGTCTCTCACCCGTGAGTTTGAGTATCGGCGGTGATCTGTCTCGCAATGGCGAATGGCCCGACATGTCTCTCGAAGCTAAACAGTCTGAACGTGACCTTTGGAGACAACAAAGAGATCAGCTGCTTGCGTTAGAGAAGCCACGGTTGTCGTCAGCGAACCAATTGAACCTCGAACTCGCCGTCTACGATCTTGAAGATCGGATGGCCGAGTACGATATTGGTGGCTTCTTGCTCCCATTAACCATGCGCGAGGGACCTCAAACCGCGTATGATCTCATCGAGTATCTCAACTTCTCGTCAGAACAAGATTATCGTGATTGGATTTCACGACTCACTACACTGCCAAACTATCTGGATCAGCATATCGACTTGATGCGTGAGGGGATACGCCGAGGTGTCGTTCAACCTCGCGTGGTCATGGATCGCGTCAGTACCCAATTGGCCGCTTTGCAGGTGGAAGACCCGACACAAAGTGCTTTCTATAAACCGTTTGAAGATATGGATTTCGTTGCTGAAGACGATCTGAAGGCGGATCTTCAAGCAGCCGCTCAGGAAGCGATCGCAAACCGAGTGTTACCAGCGTATGCCGAGTTTGCGACCTTCTTTAATGAAGAGTATCTCGTCGCATGTCGAGAAGAGGTCGGTGTGGGCGCAACTGACTGGGGACGTTCGTACTACGAATATCTGGTGCGGCACTTTACGACCACCGACAAAACACCACAAGAGATTCACCACATTGGCCTGAGCGAAGTCGAGCGAATCCGCGCAGAAATGGAGTCGATTCGACAAGAGGTTGGTTTTGATGGTGACTTATCTGAGTTCTTCATTCACTTAAGAACTGACCCGCAGTTTTTTTACGATACCCCCGAGGAACTGTTTGAAGCCTACCTCGCTACATCGAAGCGCCTAGATCCCGAGTTAGTGAATTTGTTTGGCCGCTTACCGCGCACGCCCTACGGTGTTCGCGCGATTCCAGATGCGATCGCACCCGACACAACGATTGCGTATTACATGCCTCCCGCAGAAGACGGTAGTCGAGCTGGGTACTATTACGTCAATTTATATAAACCTGAAACTCGACCGATCTGGGGTATTGAAGTGTTATCCGTGCACGAGGCCGTTCCAGGTCACCATCTTCAAATTTCTCTTGCGATGGAACGTGCTGAGTTGCCCGCATTTCGCAGAAGTATGGGGGTGGGTGCCTACGTTGAAGGATGGGGGTTATATTCAGAGCGTTTGGGTTACGACATGGGGCTTTATCAAGATCCATACTCTCGGTTTGGCCAGCTCGCTTACGATATGTGGCGATCGGTGCGGCTGGTGGTCGATACCGGTATGCACTACATGGGTTGGACGCGCGACGAGGCGATCGAATACTTTAAATCTAATTCCCCGAAGTCAGAGCTCGATATCGTCAACGAAATCGATCGTTACATCGGATGGCCTGGGCAGGCGCTTGGCTATAAGATTGGACAGTTGAAAATCTTAGAGCTTCGAGAGCGTGCCGAGGCTCAACTCGGTGATAAGTTTGATATTAGAGAGTTTCACGATCAGCTCTTGAGTACAGGCGCCGTGCCCTTGTCGGTCGTGGAGACGGAATTAAATGCTTGGATTGAAGAAAAATTGATCGAAGGGGTTTAAAAATAATTTGAAAGCCCCATATCTGATTTAAGGCTTAAAATTCATTACACATTAATAGGTAAAACATGACAGATTTTAACACGATGGAAGAACGCGTAAGTTACGGTATTGGTCGTCAGATGGGCGATCAGCTTGCTCAGGGCGCTTTCAAAAAAGTGGCACTTGAAGCACTTACGGCGGGTATCGCAGATGCACTCGAAGGTAAAGAGAGTGCCGTTGCAGAAAACGACCTTCGTGAAGCATTTGAAGGCATGATGAAAATCATCGAAGAAGAGCAGAAAGAAGCGTCAAAAGACGTCATCGAAGCGGGCGAGAAATTTTTAGCCGAGAACAGCCAGCGTTTAGAAGTGACGGTGACTGAGTCTGGTCTTCAATATGAAGTATTGAATCAAGGCATTGGCGAACGCCCAACGCCAGCGTCAACGGTCACGTGTCATTACCACGGTACCTTAATCGACGGTACGGTATTTGATAGCTCTTACGATCGCGGTGAGCCGGCACAGTTCCCAGTGTCTGGTGTCATTCCAGGATGGACTGAAGCGCTTCAGCTGATGAATGTTGGTTCTAAGTACCGTTTGTACGTACCTTACAGCCTCGCATACGGCGAGCGTGGAGCGGGCGGTGCAATCGGTCCATACCAGACACTCGTATTTGATGTCGAGCTACTAAACGTAGCGGCTTAACTCGTCAAGTTGTCAGGTAAAACGGCTCGCCAATGGCGGGCCGTTTTTCGTTTGAGATGTGCTTTTGTTATCCAGTCGGCAAATGTAGCGCGTGGGCTGTTCTCATCGTCGGGAAGCCGTTAAACTCATGGTCGAAAATAATAATATTAAGTCAATTCCATGCATTCGATATCCACAATCCTCAGGTCGTTACCGGTTTTAATAGCAGCGCTCGCATGGGGCTTTTCGTCTGGGCTTATCGATGCGCCAGTTAACTATTCAATATCATCAACGTTTTCGATAGTTGCGATCCTCTTTGTGGCTGCTCTGGCCATTGCATTACGTTTAAGTCGACTGTTAATGGTGCTTGCTGTTGTGATTTTGTCGTTCTTTCTAACGGGACCCGAGATGACCGCACTACAGGGCAGTGAGCTGTCACGTTGGCTTTCGCGATGCAGTATTTTACTCTTTGGTCTGCTCCTGTTTGTGACGGTCGACTCGTCATTACTTAGGCGTCAAAATCTGGTGATTTTCTTCGTGCCCGTATTCGCATGGCTACTCAGCGTTGGTCCGCTCGACATACTGTTAGCAGGCAGCTCGATTGAGCAAGTTCAGCTTCAGTATCCGGCCGCCGATTACGCTGCGATTTCGCTGTTTATCCTCATCGCTGTCGTCACGGCTTGGCAGCTTGATACCACCATACTACCCATCGCATCGAGTATCATTTGTTGTTATGCGCTGTGGTTGTTTGACAGTCGCGATGCGATTCTCGCGTGGATAGCGCTGTTAGCCGCAATTGCAATACTCACCGAGGTGTTTGAACGAGCTTGGCTTGATAGTCTTACCAGATTACCTGGGCGTGATCGGTTGGATTCCGATGTCGATGCGTCACCTGTAGGGGCTTGGGCAATATTTATCGACATCGATTACTTTAAGCGTTTCAACGATCAGTACGGACACCTTAATGGTGACCACGCACTCACGAGAACGGCGAAAACACTGCGTTCGATACGCGGGCTGAGCGCTTATCGCTTTGGCGGTGAGGAATTTGTATTGCTCTGTCAATCGGGAAGCCAAGAGCGTTTGGCCATCAAGTTGGAAAATCTCAGAGCGAAACTCGAAGCCGATAAGTTTTTGCTCCGCTATACCTCCAAGCGAGGAAAGCGACAAGAGAAGCGTGTCAATATCACAATTTCTCTTGGTGCCACTCAGCGTCAGCGAAGCGATACTCGAAAGACTTGGCTTAAGCGCGCTGATGCTGCGCTTTATAAAGCAAAATCCAAAGGACGAAACCAAGTCGTCTTCGATTGATCTATTACTCGTATCCCCCTCTCTCATACCGCCGATGGATCACTGAACTCGACGTGTTACGTGGGTCCGTAAAGCGTATTTTTGAATATTCCAGAAAAAAGTCATGTGTAGTTTAACTACATATTTGACGCTTTGGGTGTTTGTTGAATCGTACGAAAAACCACGTATGTTGCTAGGTGCCAGTAAATTCGCGCCCTGCGAGGATTTTGCCTTGTACTACTGTTTTGTAGTAATACTTTCGTGAATGTTTTTTTAATATTGATAATTTGTGTGAATGGTTGGTAGATTCTTGGGTTATTTCACAAGCGAGAGTGACCCGATTAATGTGGAGTCAAGGTTAAGAAATATTGAGCACTTAGGAGGTATTCCCCATGGCTTACAGAAACGAACTCGAATTGATCAACGCAATCAAAGCTTCTCGCGGAGAAGCATGGCGCAACATCGACCCTGAATATGCAACTCGCATGCGTATGCAGAATCGCTTCCAGACTGGCCTCGAGGTTGCTAAGTACACCGCTGGCATTATGCGTCGCGACATGGATGCTTTCGATAAAGATAAGTCGAAGTACACGCAGTCTCTTGGCTGCTGGCACGGGTTTATCGGGCAGCAGAAAATGATCTCTGTTAAGAAACACCACGGTACTACTGAAGGTCGCTACCTTTACCTTTCTGGTTGGATGATCGCAGCGCTTCGCTCGGAATTTGGTCCGCTTCCTGATCAGTCAATGCACGAGAAGACGTCGGTACCTGCATTGATCGAAGAGCTCTACACCTTCTTACGTCAGGCAGATGCTCGCGAGTTGGGTCACTTGTTTCATGCGTTGGATGATGCTCGTGCTCAAGGTGATGAAGTTCGTGAGGCAGCGGTTCTTGCTGAAATCGATAACTATGAAACTCACGTTGTCCCCATCATTGCTGACATCGACGCAGGTTTCGGTAACGAGGAAGCAACTTACCTACTCGCTAAGCGCATGATCGAGGCGGGTGCTTGTTGTATTCAGATCGAGAACCAAGTATCTGACGCGAAACAGTGCGGTCACCAGGACGGTAAAGTAACCGTTCCACACGAAGACTTCCTCGCTAAGATCAATGCGGTTCGTTACGCGTTCCTTGAGTTGGGAGTAGATGACGGTGTGATTGTCGCCCGTACAGACTCGTTAGGTGCAGGCCTTACTCAGAAAGTGCCAGTATCGAAGACTCCAGGCGATCTCGCTTCTCAGTACAACGCGTTCCTTGAAACGACACCGGTCGATTCGATTGATGACGTTGAAGAAGGCGATCAGTTGATCAAGATGGATGGCAAGTTGGTTAAGCCGGTTCGTTTGCCGAATGGTTTGTACCGTTTCAAGCCGAACACGGGTTTCGATCGAGTCGTACTCGACTGTGTTACTAGCTTACAGTACGGTGCAGATCTGCTTTGGATTGAAACCGAAAAGCCACACGTACAGCAGATTGCGGAAATGGTTAATGCAATTCGTGCGCAGGTGCCAGATGCGAAACTTGTGTACAACAACTCGCCGAGCTTCAACTGGACTCTCAACTTCCGTCAGCAGGTCTTTGACGCATGGACTGAAGAGGGGCGTGACATGAGCGAATACGATCGTGACCGTCTTATGGCTGCAGACTACGATACCACTGAACTGGCGGTTGAAGCGGATGTACGTATCCGTGACTTCCAGAAGACAGCGGCGAAGGAAGCAAATATCTTCCATCACCTAATCACCTTGCCGACTTATCACACGGCGGCGCTCTCGACCGATACACTGGCGCAGGGTTACTTCGGTGGCGAAGGCATGTTGGCATACGTTCGCGGTGTTCAACGTCGAGAAATTCGCCGTGGTATCGCATGTGTTAAGCACCAGGATATGGCGGGTTCAAACATTGGTGACGATCACAAAGAGTACTTCTCAGGTGATCAAGCGCTGAAAGCCTCAGGTGAAGACAACACCATGAACCAATTCGAAGTGGCTTAACGATTTACTCAGATTAAATTCACCCAATATTTACCACGTTTTCCCCGGAGCTTGCTCCGGGGTTTTTTGTTTCTGGTCGTCGTGCTATAACTTGGCTAAGTGGACAGGGAAACATGCAATGTTGTGGGTTACGGCGCTCGAAGAACGACTCGGCAAGCACAAGGTACTGACTGCGCCCGATCAATTGGGTGCGTTTGCTACCGATGCGAGTTATTTTCGCATCACCCCGAAAGCAATCGTTAACATTGAAACCCCCGACGACGTAACCAATTTACTGGCGATTTGTACTCAAAATAACATCGGGGTGACGTTCCGCGCGGCTGGAACGAGCCTGTCAGGACAAGCCATCGGCTCGGGTGTACTCGCTCGAGTTCGCGGCAGCTATTTTCAGCAATGTCAGGTGATCGACGATGGAGAATTGATTGAGCTGGGGCCAGCAGTGACTGGAGGCCAAGCGAATCGAACACTCGAAAGCTACGGCCGAAAAATCGGTCCTGATCCCGCTACGGTTAACATCGCGAACATTGGTGGAATCATCGCCAATAACTCGTCTGGAATGTGTTGTGGTACAACCGACAACGCTTATCAGACCATACGATCGGCTAAACTAATTTTCGCCGATGGCACCTCATTGGACACTTCGAACTTCGCTTCACGTGAGTCATTCGCGATTACACACGCTGCGATGCTCGAAGGACTTTCCGCCCTGAGGCACACTATCTTATCAGACAGCCGCATCGAACAACGCATTCGTCATAAGTATCGTTTGAAAAACACCACCGGGTACGGCGTTAACGCGTTACTCGATTTTGAGGATCCCATCGATCAGGTGCTTCACCTCGCTGTAGGATCTGAGGGGACTCTGTGTTTTATCGAGTCAGTTGTACTTG
>JABXIR010000026.1 GCA_013372965.1 Gammaproteobacteria bacterium | reverse complement strand
CCTAAATTTAATGCGTCTCTCGATGCCACAATGGAAAATCGTATCTTTAAAAAGTACGTGAATGTGGGCATGGCCGTTGATACACCGCGCGGGCTTGTTGTTCCTGTCATCAAAGACGCAGACAAGAAAGGACTCTGGGATATTGCGGCTGAGGTCATTGAGCTTTCTACCAAAGCGCGTGATGGCAAACTCAAGCCAAACGAGATGCAAGGTGGTTGTTTTACCATTTCGAGCTTGGGTGCCATTGGTGGCACTGGCTTTACTCCGATCGTTAACACACCTGAGGTGGGTATCTTGGGTGTGTCTAAGGCGCAAATTAAGCCCGTATGGAATGGCTCGGAATTCGTTCCGCGACAGATGCTTCCTCTCGCTCTCAGTTACGATCACTGTGCAATTAATGGTGGTGATGCGGGTCGGTTCTTAACGACGATTGTGGCTGAGTTGAGTGATATTCGTCGTTTGATTCTGTCATAACCAAACAATTCGCACTAATTAACGGGGCCTTAAGCCCCGTTTTTTTATCTCCAAAAAATGATTAGTGAAGAGATTTCTTTTGTTAACTCCGACTTAAAAGTCGTGGGTTAGTGCGATCGAGATCGCGAAGTTAATGAATATGGTGACTAATTGGTCACTTTTTCAATTTGCTGTTGTATAATCGCGACAAAGTAAACAACGATCACAGTAGTGAGATCTGAATAATGATTATTAAACCAAAAGCGCGTGGGTTTATTTGTACCAACGCACATCCAGTCGGTTGCGACGAAAACGTTCGCAAGCAAATCGAATTCGTCAAGCAGCAAGGCCCTATTAACGGCGCGCCGAAGCGCGTGTTGGTGATTGGTTCCTCAACCGGATACGGTTTGGCTTCTCGAATCAGTGCGGCATTCGGCGCCGAGGCCAAAACGATTGGCGTTTTCTTCGAGAAAGAACCATCGGAGAAACGCACGGCGACTGCGGGTTGGTATAACTCGGCTGCATTTCACAAATACGCCGATGAAGCGGGTCTTTACGCGCGCAGTTTTAACGGTGATGCTTTCTCAAATGAGCTAAAAAGCGATGTGATCAATGCCATCAAGGAAGATCTAGGCCAAATCGATCTCGTTGTGTACTCGTTAGCTTCTCCGCGCCGTCAGCATCCAGATACCGGCGAAGTGTTTAATTCAGTGCTCAAGCCCATTGGCAAGTCTGTGACCAAGCAGGGCGTTGATACAAATAAAGATGTAATTACTGAGTTCTCAATCGATGCCGCTACCACCGAAGAAATAGACAATACCATTGCGGTTATGGGTGGTGATGATTGGGAACGCTGGATGTCGGCTTTGGCCGAAGCCGGCGTTCTAGCCGAGGGTGTCAAAACGACGGCTTACACTTACCTTGGAGAGCGAGTCACCTGGGATATTTACTGGGATGGCACGATCGGCGCAGCAAAGAAAGACCTCGACCGTGCAGCGGCCGTAATTCGTGATCAGCTATCGGGTATTGGCGGCGATGCGCGCGTATCGGTTCTAAAGGCAGTTGTAACTCAAGCGAGTTCGGCGATTCCAATTATGCCACTTTACCTTGCTTTGCTGTTCAAAGTCATGAAGGAAGAAGGCACTCACGAGGGGTGTATCGAGCAAGTGTACCGTTTGTTTAAAGAGTGCCTCTACAGTGATACACCGCGTTTGGATGACGAACACCGTTGTCGTGTCGATGAACTTGAGCTCAAGCCTCACGTGCAACAAGCCGTCGAAGAGCTGTGGGCAAAAGCGACGAGCGAAAACCTCTCTGAGATTAGCGATTATCAAGGTTACAAGAAAGAGTTCTTGCGCTTGTTCGGATTTGAGGTCGATGGTGTCGATTACGACGCCGATGTGTCGCCCGTTGTCGAAGTGCCTCTGGGTTAACTCGATGCGAACAAAAAAGCGCCCAACTCGGGCGCTTTTTTTATGCGTCGGCGTTATTCAGCTATGAACGTTCGTCATTGGTAGTGAACGACGTTTTGATTGATAATGCTTGTAAAGTTAGACTCGGGTGGTGTCGTGTGTGCGTCAACCACAACAAAACGGAGAGACAATTTTATGCAGTTATTACACACCATGATTCGCGTCGGCGATTTAGATAAGTCGATTGAGTTCTATACCGAAATTCTAGGTATGAAGTTGCTCCGAAAAAGTGTGAACGAAGAGTACAAGTATACCCTTGCATTTGTTGGATACGCGGATGAGGCAGACGGTGCCGCGGTTATTGAATTAACCTATAACTGGGGCGTAACAGAATATGATCTCGGCAGTGGCTTTGGGCATTTAGCCATTGGCGTCGGTGATATCTATGCAACGTGTGATGCGCTCAAAAAGTCAGGTGCTAACGTGGTTCGCGAACCCGGTCCAGTGTTAGGTGGTACGACGCATATTGCATTTGTCGAAGATCCCGATGGATACAAAATTGAGTTGATCCAGCGTGAGTCTATGCGAGACGGTTTAGGCAACTAATCATGGAGTTTTCGCGACTCGGTCGAACCGATATAGATGTATCTCGAGTGTGTTTGGGAACGATGACCTTTGGTGAGCAAAATTCGCCCGAGGAAGCGTTTGCTCAAATGGACTGCGCAATCGATCACGAAATTAACTTTTTCGATACTGCTGAGCTTTACTCGATTCCGCCGAAAGCCGAAACGTTTGGACGAACCGAAGAAATCATTGGTGATTGGTTTTCCAAGTCGGGACGTCGAGGAGAGGTGATAATCGCCTCCAAGGTCGTTGGTCGCAGTATGATGAAGTGGTTTCGCGGAGAAGAGTCTCGTCTGTCGTCTGCTCATATCCGAGAAGCGATTGAGGGTTCATTGAAACGCCTTAAAACCGATTACATTGACCTTTATCAAGTTCACTGGCCTGATCGCAATGCACCCATCTTCGGTGCAGCACCATCATTCGATCAGGTCGATGCAAGTGCCGAAATCGCCATCGAAGAAACGCTCGATACGCTTTCTCAGTTGGTAAAAGAGGGGCTTGTTCGAGCTATCGGTGTGTCAAATGAGACCCCTTGGGGCGTATCTGAATATCTACGCTTGTCGGCTAACCAAGGCTTTGAACGAATTGCATCGATTCAAAATGCCTACAGTCTCGTGAATCGTAGCTTCGAATCGGGATTGGCTGAGTTTAGTCTTCGTGACGATGTTGGGTTATTAGCCTATTCGCCACTTGCTCAGGGTTACTTGAGCGGAAAGTATCGTCACGGTGAATTACCGGCGCGTTCGCGAAAAGCGCTGTTTAATCGAATGCAGCGTTACGAAAGTCCGCAGGCATTGAGCGCAATGGAACGATACTTTGATCTAGCCGAAGGCCAAGGCTTGACGCCAACAGAACTCGCCCAAGCCTTCGTGATGAACCGAAGGTTTGTGACCAGTAATATTATTGGGGCGACTTCACTCGAGCAACTTCAGCAAAATATCAAAGCCTGCTCTGTCTTGCTCAGTAACGATG
>JABXIR010000134.1 GCA_013372965.1 Gammaproteobacteria bacterium | reverse complement strand
CGTGAGTTAATCAAGTTTCAGTCGATTCGAGAAGACATCGCCAAGTCGATTTGCGAGATTGAGCAAGCGCGACTGCTAACGCTAAAGGCGGCGGATAAAATGGATCGTGAGGGCAATAAATCCGCCAAGGACCTAATTGCAATGATTAAAATCATTGCTCCTAATATGGCGTTGAATGTCATCGACCGCGCGATTCAGTGTCATGGCGCTGTTGGACTATCTCAGGACAGTTTCTTGGCCTCAGCGTGGGCAGGCCAGCGATGCCTTAAATTCGCGGATGGTCCGGACCAAGTTCATATGATGCAGCTTGGTCGTGACTATGCGAAGCGGTTTGCCAATTAATTGAGGTGATGACACGATGAGTCAATTTGATATCGACTTAGAACACTTAGCGGGTTACCTAACAGAGCATATCGAATCATTTAAGGGTCCGATTACACTTGAAAAGTTTTCGGGAGGGCAGTCAAATCCCACCTATAAATTGAATGCGTCATCGGGAACCTATGTGCTTCGTCGGCAACCTCCGGGCAAGCTTCTCAAGTCTGCTCACGCTGTTGATCGAGAATATCGAATTATGAATGCCCTACAGCAGAGCGATGTTCCTGTACCAAAAGTATTGCATCTTTGTGAGGACTCCGAGGTTATCGGCTCTAAATTTTTCGTCATGGAGTTCTTAGACGGCAATATTTATTGGAGTGCTGCGCTCACCGAAATCGACTCGAATGCGACTCGCTCGCGAATGTACGACCAAATGAACCAAACACTGGTTTCTCTACACCAAGTCGACATTGATGCTGTTGGACTTGGTGATTATGGTCGAAAGGGCGATTACTTCGAACGCCAACTCGCAACCTGGACCAAACAGTATCGTGCGAGTGAGATCGATGTGATCGATGAAATGGAACATCTCATGACTTGGCTCGACGCGCATCAGCCTGCCGATGATGGTCGGGTGTCGTTAGTCCACGGCGATTATCGTCTCGATAATTTAATGTTCGATTCGACCAACATGTCCATTATTGCTGTGCTCGACTGGGAGTTATCGACGATTGGTCATCCATTCGCAGACTTGGCCTACCAATGTATGCAGCTAAGAATGGGGCAGGGCAATGGAAGTATCGAAGGGCTGGCAGGGATTGATCGAAAAGCGATCGGTATCCCAACTGAGTCGGAATATGTTGCCCTCTATTGCGAGCGAATGGGTATTGATCGAATTGACAATTGGGCGTTTTATCTTGCGTTTAGTTTTTTCCGTTTAGCCGCGATATGCCAAGGGGTTGCAAAGCGTGCTCAACAAGGCAATGCATCCAATGCGAAAGCTGCGCAAGCAGGCGCATGGGTCGCACCGCTTGCGGGTCTAGCGTTACAGATCATCCATCAAGAGTCCTGATGAACGGTTCGCTCGGTTTAGAGTGAGTTAATGACATAGTCCAGTGCGCCTCGAATGGCCGCTACCTGAGCTTCGTTGCAAATTTCTGGCGTTGCTCTTGGGCTATCTGGGTAGACTTCGGTCGTCGTGCCAAACAGGCAGTCGGTCATTCCGCCGCACAGTCCGAGTTCCTTCATTGGGTAAAGTATCACACCGTCGCTCACTACTTTGGAGCCAATAATCTGACCGTTCGCATCGGGTGGGGCGATATGTGTGACGGCACTGACCGATGTTATAATCGCTTGTTGGAACTCGAGCTGCGGATTTGGCGTGTCGCCCACCGTGTAAAACCCATCGGGTATTTCGCCAGGCTCATAGTCCTTGCCATCACGCGCCGCAAGGGCAGGACGAAATTCTTGTTCATCGCTATCCGTCGTTTCATGGAGGTCGATGTGTACTAGGAAATCTCCGAATTCCGCGATAAACGCCATTAACTGCGACGCTTCCTCAGATGGACTGTCCTGAACGAATGAGCGATTTGGGTCGATGCAGTTTGGATTCCAACGGTTTATCGTTTCATAGCCCCATGGGCTGACACACGGCACGATGACCAGGTTGAAGTGCTCTTGGTAAGCCTCAGCGAATTGCTCAGCGAACAATAAAGCACCGTGGACACCGCTCGTCTCGTAGCCGTGCACACCGCCGGTAATGAGTGCACTAGGGCGTCCCATCTTCCATCGCTTAGTGGCCAATCCAAATAGTGGGTAGCGCTCGGGATCGATGGGTAACGCCCCGTAACGGCGAACGTCGAAACGAGACTCTAAATCACCAATGCGATCTATCACATCGTTAGAGTAGCTGCGTTTACACGCGGCTTGTTGAAACCACTGGTCTTTTTCTTTTTGTTCCCACGGCATATGCGGCTGACCGATTGGGTAAAATGAGTTGTTCATGAGAAGCCCCTTGGCGAATATGTCGTCGAGCCTAAGAATTCGTGTCGCCGTTGTCAAATTGACCACCCACCCTAGAAGCTTAGTCGAGCAACTTTCTGCATAGTTGACGCAGTTGCTCTAACTCGTCCAAGTTTAGTTTCATGCAACCCGCCACTTGTTTCGGAATTTCCTCCGCCAAAGGTTGCAAGGCTCTTCCTCGCGAAGTGAGTTTGATTAGGCGCTCACGCTCATCCTCACTACCGCGGTGACGGCTCACTAACTGCTTGCACTCGAGCCGCTTTAGTAGCGGGGTCAATGTCCCTGAGTCAAGATTCAAACGCTTGCCTAGCTGACCTACTAAAATGGACTCCTCCTCCCACAGCACCATCATGGCCAGATACTGAGGGTAGGTTAGATCGATCGTCTTTAAGAACGGACGGTAAGCTCGTACTACCCGGTTGGCCGCACTGTATAGAGGAAAGCAGTATTGTGATGATAGCTTGAGAGACTCTGTCATACGTACCTAACTCGCTTTACGGCGAACACGGAAAGACACCAGTTGGATCACCATGAAGACCGCCCATATTGCTGCAATAATCGCGAACGTTTGCTGTAGTAGCGGATCTTGAAGTGAGCTTACCCGAGGGGCGCCAATTGGGAAGCGAGTTAGGAATTCCGTTGCGGTCGGCAACAAGTGGAATAGCACGCTTGCGCCGTAGCATAGCGCCACGACGTATCTCGTTAACGATTTTAGTAGGTTAGTACGCTCTAATAGGAAGCCTAGCACCACGGCAGCACAGGTCAGAATGGCTAATCCGTGAGCTGCATTGAATCCGCCGTGGCGGAAGATGGTTAGCGCTGTGACGGCAGTCAGAAGCGTGGTTGCCAAGTAAATCTGGGAAGCGCGGTTCGATGACCGGATTTTACCGTACTTAAAAAATGCGTATGCCGCGCTCACAAGAGCGATGACACCAAAGAGCGTGTGAAAGATGCCGACGGGGCTAAGTGGAGGCATGATAAGTTCCTTTGGGTATGTGTATTGTGTGAATTTATATTGTGCACAATATATTTTTTGAGGATGAATACGAATGAGTGGTTTCCGAAGCTAAGCGGGTGTGGCGTTGATGCGAATGGGAACCCGTCGATTGCCCCAGTGCCCGGGCTGAGTGGCAAATCGACCCGTAATAGGATGTGCGCAGTGCGCACAGTT
>JABXIR010000234.1 GCA_013372965.1 Gammaproteobacteria bacterium | reverse complement strand
GGTACTCCTGGGTTCTCAGGTGCCGATCTCGCTAACTTAGTGAACGAAGCATCGCTGTTCGCTGCGCGTACCAATAAGCGCGTGGTGGGCATGGAAGAGTTCGAGCGCGCTCGTGACAAAATCATGATGGGCGCAGAGCGTCGATCGATGGTCATGTCCGAGTCTGAAAAACAAAACACGGCTTATCATGAAGCGGGTCACGCAATTGTCGGGCGTTTAGTGCCCGATCACGACCCAGTACACAAGGTCTCAATCATTCCACGCGGTCGCGCGTTGGGTGTGACTCAGTTCTTGCCAGAGGAAGATAAGTACTCAATTTCTCGTCGCGGCATTGAATCGCAGATCTGTGCCTTGTTCGGTGGCCGTATCGCTGAAGAAATGACACTCGGATTTGAGGGTGTTACGACGGGTGCGCAAAACGACATCGAACGTGCCACTCAGCTCGCTAAAAACATGGTGACTCGCTGGGGTTTAACCGAAGAGCTCGGTCCGCTGAATTATCCAACCGAAGATCCAAACGGTCAGCCAACCGGCCCGCAGTATTCTGGCGAAACCTCCAAAAAGATCGACGAAGTGATCCGTAAGATCATGGATGATTGCTACACCCGAGCGAAGACATTGCTTGAAGAGAACCGAGATATTCTCGAGACGATGAAAGACGCGCTCATGGAGTATGAAACCATTGATTCATTGCAAGTCGATGACTTAATGGAGCGCCGTCCGGTTCGCCCTCCAAGCGATTGGGAAACACAATCTAAAGAACGTCCTGCCACGTTCGAAGAGTCGCGTGACGCAGATTTAGACGATGTTGAGTCGAGCTCTGAAGATGACGACAACGATGCAGACAAAGACAAGTAATCGCTTGCGTTCGTCTTCTAAAGGCTCTCTTTTAAAGAGGGCCTTTTTTGTATGTGTTGCGATCACGGGTTGGTTAATGGCCTCGCGATCACCGTGTCGAGATCCTTTCGTCTCGGTTCGCAGTGCGCACGATACTTTGGAAATATTCCCTGAGCCTTATCACTCTTTGCCAGCGTGAAACTCGCCCGCTTCTCGCATATACTAGGCGCTGTTTACATCACCGCCCGATTCGCTAAGGATTTCGCTCAACGATGTCTCTATTTGATAGTCCAACGAAGCCATTAATCATGGCGATCTTGAATGTTACGCCCGACAGCTTCTCTGATGGTGGAAATCTGTACCGCGACGGTAAACTTCATACTGACGCGCTACTGCGTCATGTCGACGATTTAGTGGTCAATGGCGCGGATCTGCTCGATATCGGAGGGGAAAGCACTCGACCTGGCGCGGAGCCCGTATCGGTTAGCGAGGAGCTCGATCGAACCATGACGGCCATCGAGGCAGTTCGATCACGCTTTGATGTGCCCATTTCGCTTGATTCATCGACCGCTCAGGTGATGGTAGAGGGCATCAGTCGCGGCGTTTCGATGCTAAACGACGTTCGTGCGTTTCAGCGTGATGGCGCGTTAGGCGTGGCTGCTGCGTCCGAGCTTCCACTGTGCATTATGCACATGAAAGGTACACCGAAAACGATGCAGACAAACCCGGAGTATCAGGATGTAGTTGCCGAAGTGGAGTCGTTTTTGTTGTCGCGACGGGCTGAACTCGTCGAGGCAGGTGCCGCTCAATCTAATATCTGGTTCGATCCAGGCTTTGGTTTTGCGAAAACCCTGGAGCATAACCTAAGTCTACTCAATGGTTTACCTCGTCTAGCCGAGCATGCGCCACTACTCGTTGGCATGTCGAAAAAACGCATGGTTGGTGAGATCACTGAGCGAGAGGTCGACGAAAGGGTAGTCGGTAGTGCCATCGTTGGGTATCATGCATTATTAAATGGCGCGAAAATATTACGCGTCCACGATGTGGCGTCCACGAGAGACGCTGTACGCATCTACCAAGCGCTAAGCAAACACAATAACTCGCACTAGACGAGTGTTGCTTAGCGTTAATTCAAAATCATTAAATAGGGTTGTTTATGTCTCGCAAGTATTTTGGTACCGATGGTATCCGTGGCCCAGTGGGCGAGTTTCCGATTACACCAGATTTCGTCATGAAGCTTGGTTGGGCAGCGGGTAAGGTATTCCTCGAACGTCAAGGCGATCGTCGTCCATTAATTTTAATCGGCAAAGACACACGCTCTTCGGGTTATATGTTCGAGTCGGCGCTTGAAAGCGGCTTGATTGCAGCCGGTGTTAACGTGGGTCTATTAGGGCCAATGCCAACGCCAGCCATTGCTTACCTAACCGAAACCTTTAACGCGATGGCGGGTATTGTGATCAGTGCGTCGCACAATCCGCACTATGACAACGGCATTAAGTTCTTCTCAAGTAACGGTCAAAAACTTCCCGACGACGTGGAAATGGCGATTGAGGCGATGATCGATCAAGACATGACCGTCGTCGATGCGGCCGACTTAGGCCATGCATCACACGTGACCGATGCGGGTGGCCGATACGTCGAATTCTGTAAGTTCACTGCGCCACGTAACTTCAGCTTGCAAGGCATGAAGCTCGTCGTCGACTGTGCTCACGGAGCAACCTACCAGGTTGCACCAAAGGTATTCAAGGAGCTTGGCGCAAAAGTGATTAGTATTGGTGCGTCTCCCGACGGGCGAAACATTAACGAGCGCGTCGGCTCAACTCACCCTGAGGCATTAGTCGAAGCGGTCAGAGAGAACGAAGCGGATCTCGGCATTGCGTTAGATGGCGACGGCGACCGTCTGCTACTGGTCGATCACTTAGGTCGAATCATCGATGGTGATGACATCCTTTACGTCATGGCGAAGCATCGTCACGAAGCTCATGATGATTGTCGCGGTGTTGTGGGTACCCTCATGTCCAATATGGGGCTCGAGATTGCCATTCGTCAGATGGGTATGGGCTTTGTTCGTACCAAAGTGGGCGACCGCTACGTTGTTGAGGCTATGAAGAAGCACAATTGGCCAATCGGTGGCGAGTCTTCGGGTCATATTATTTGCTCTGATGTACAGACCACGGGTGACGGCATTGTTGCGGCACTTCAAGTCTTGGTGGCAATTCGTTCGCTGGGTGTCGATTTGGCGACGGCGCTTGAAGGTATGCATCGTTATCCTCAGAAAATGATTAACGTCAAGGTGGCCGACAAGAGCGCTCTATCTGGGTGTCGTGAAATCTGGACCGAAGTACAGCGTATTGAAGAGGCGCTGGGCGACAGCGGTCGAGTCCTACTTCGCCCGAGCGGCACTGAGAATTTGATTCGTGTCATGGTGGAGGCTAAGTCCGACGATTTGGTCGAGCAGTATGTTAACCCTCTAGCTGAGCTGGTTGTTAAGGCGTTAAGCTAAATCATTGAAAATATTAAAAAAATGGGTTGCGGTGGTGTGTATGGTGTATTACTATTCGCGCCGTCGTTAACCGTTGAGCGGGAAGGACACAATGCGTAAAACATGGGTTTTGGGAAACTGGAAACTTAATAACGATTCGCAATCGATTCGTCAGTGGCTTGAAGATTTTCAACAAGTCGAAGTTCCTAGTAACGCAGTGGTCGGTGTCGCACCTGTTTCGATTTATTCGCAGCATGTGGCAGCCCATGCACCACAAAATCTCTTAGTTGGCTCGCAAAATGTCAGTCAGTTCGATGGTGGTGCGTATACAGGTGAAGTGTCAGCCGCTATGTTGAGCGATGCGAAAATCGCATTTTCTTTGGTGGGACATTCCGAGCGACGCATGTATTTCGGTGAAACAAACGAAATAACGAAAGATAAGGTTAACGCCTTATTGCAAACTGGAATTATTCCAGTATTATGCTGCGGCGAGTCACAGGTACAGTATGAAACTGGGAAGTCGCAAAGTGTTGTAGAGAGTCAGCTTCGTGCGGTTCTCGATCACGTTGCAGCAGAAGACGTCGCGAAACTCGTTATTGCTTATGAGCCTGTTTGGGCCATCGGTACCGGGTTAACCGCAACGCCTGAGTACGCTCAGCAGATGCATCAGTTTATTCGAGCGCTAGTTGCCGAATACTCGAGTAGTGCAAGCGATCTGCCTATATTATATGGCGGTAGCTGTAACGGAAGTAACGCAAAAGAATTATTTGCTCAAGCCGATATAGACGGTGGTCTAATCGGAGGAGCGTCACTCAAAGTAAGTGACTTTAATAAAATTATTGAGGCAGCTCGTTAAAATGGAACAAGTACTAATTATTGTATTCGTCGTCGTTATCCTTGCTCTGGTCGGTTTGATCATGTTGCAGCAGGGTAAAGGTGCGGATGCGGGTGCGTCGTTCGGTGCGGGTGCATCTCAAACAGTTTTCGGTAGTTCGGGTTCAGGTAACTTCATGTCTCGTACTACAACAATCCTCGCGTTTGTGTTTTTTGCAATCAGCCTGGGTTTGGCGTACATCGCCAAAGAAAAAGCGTCAGTTAGCGCGGTCGATGTTCCTGCTGTCATGCAGCAAGACGAAATGATCCCTAGTGACGATGTTCCGGTAAACGAAGAAGCTGACCAGTCAGTTCCTGAGGTTCCAGAGCAGTAAGTAAAGATTTAGCCGAAGTGGTGGAATTGGTAGACACGCTATCTTGAGGGGGTAGTGAGCCTAGCTCGTGGGGGTTCAAGTCCCCCCTTCGGCACCAAGTT
>JABXIR010000221.1 GCA_013372965.1 Gammaproteobacteria bacterium | reverse complement strand
TTGCGAATACTACAAGGGCTCGCGGATCTCGACATTGTGGGCTTCGACGTCGTTGAGGTATCGCCTGCATATGACCATGCCGACATTACACAGCTGGCCGGCGCCACGATTGCGCTACAATTCTTGTATATGTTGGCTTCGAGAAAATAACCGCCTTCATCACTGCATTAAACCCACGTCGCTCATGCGGCTCGTGATTGTTTCGTGATCCGAGGCAACGCCGCTGCATGGCGACAGTCAGGAAAATATCTCAAAGTCTTCGCAATCGCTATCCTTAATATCACGCTCACCGTACCGACATCTTTGCGTTCCCGCACGCTTCGATCGCTACGCTTCGGACAAAAAAAAGCCCCTCGATGAGGGGCTTTTTCATTTGCGATTCGAACTTAATCGAATGCTAGGCTGAAGCTCACACCAATTGTACGTGGCTTGTTAGGCCATACCATGGTGTTTGGAAGACCGTAGCCGTACTCGTTGTTCGCATCTGCGTTTTCCCAACCACGCTCGAAGTACTGCTCGTTCGTGAGGTTATCAACGAAGAGTGTCGCGTTCCAACCTGAGTTACCTTCGTAGCCCAAACGGAGACCCAGTTCAGTCCACGCATCAACTGCAACTTCCTGAATGTTGTCCGGACCACCGAACATTTCGCTCTGATGGATCGCCTCACCGGTAATGAAGAATTCACCTTCGCTCACTGGAATCAAGTAAGACACCAATGCAGCCGCTGTGAATTCTGGGGCAAATGGAAGTGCCTTTCCTTGACAGTCGCCACAAGCGCCCAATGCGATCATATCTTCCGCATCAGTGATTTCAGTGTTTAAGTAAGCCGCTGATAGGAAAATATCCCAGTTTTCAGATGGCAAGAAGCGAAGATCCATTTCAAGACCTCGGCCTTCGGCTTCACCCACGTTCGATACGAGAGTAGAACCCTCATCAAAGTAAGCTAACTGAAGATCTGTGTAGTTATACATAAACGCAGCAACATTGAACTGCATTGCGTTGTCGAAGAAACGTGTCTTCATACCAACTTCATAGCTGTTCACGGTCTCTGGAGCGAATGCTAGTGGCTGACCTTCACCTGCAGACAGTAAATAGTCATCACCGTCTAGGTCGATACCGAACTGTTCGAAACCAAAACTCGCGAAACCGCCCGACTTGTAACCTTTCGACGCGTTCGCGTAGAGCGCAATTTCTTCGTTCATTTGATAATTAACAGCAACACGCGGTGTGAAATCACTCCACTCGTCTTCGTTGTAAAGAACGCCGTCTGTCATGAACTCATAGTTGAAGTTGTTGTATAACGCGCCGCCGCTATCGTATACCTCATTGAAGATTTCTTTCTTATCAACGGTGTAACGCGCACCAACTGTAAGGTCTAACGCCTCAGTGAATGAGTAAGTCATATCACCAAAAACAGCCCAACCGCGGTTGTACACATCGACATCTGACTCTTCTTGTTTGAACGCCAAGATGTCTGCTGGGTCAAGATCTTCACCCCAATAGTCTTCAAACCCTGGCGTATCACAACCTGTGACCGCACCAAGAGAAGGGTCAAAATCACCCGCGTCAGTGATTGCTACTGCACGACACAACGCATCTTCGTCGTAATCAAACGTAAAGTAACCGTCAATGTCTTCTTTATAGGCTGACGCACCTACAAACCAAGACACGTTTTCGCCAGCGAAGTTCAAGCGCAGCTCTTGGCTAGTGTACGTCACATCGTTCTTCTGGTAGTAGTTGTTAACCAACTCTGGACCACCATCATAGTCTTCGAGGTACTCGAAGTCGTAGGTTTTGTGAGCCGTGATCGACGTAAGGCTAAGCTCATCGCTGATGTTAACGGTTAAGTTAAGATCAACTTGCTGAATATCTGAGCGGTCAAAGCCTTCTCCACCTTTCAGGTCGATGTTGACTTTGTCCATTGGTAGACCCGCTGCTGGGTCCCAATATACTGAAGGATCTTGATCGCGCTCTTCTTGATGGTATGTAAGGACTGCATCAATCACATCGGTTTCATAACGAAGCGCCAAACGTGCCGCTGTGTTGTCATGGAATCCTAGATCGTCACCGCCTTGCATATTTTCGAGGTAACCATCGTTCGACTTCTTGTAGATGCTTCCGCGGAAGTACAGATTATCAGTCAACGGTTGGTTTACCGTGAAGGTAGTCTCTAATTCGTTGTACTGGGCAATCGTTACGTCAACGTTTGCTTCAAAAGCGTCCGTTGGCTTGTTAGTCACAATTTCCACTGCACCCGCGATTGCGTTACGACCGAATAGCGTGCCTTGCGGACCCTTAACGACTTCTGCGCGGGCGATATCAAAAAACGACATCTGAACGCCGCCGGTACGGCCGGCCCACACGCCATCTTGGAATACGGCAACCGATGGATCACCACCAATACCGAAATCGTTTGTCACGATACCACGCATTGCGAGCGCATCAGTGAATGAGTCTTCAGTACGACCAGAGAAACCTGGCGTAAAATCGACCAATCCGCGAACGTCATCAATGTTCGCTTTTTTCATAAAGTCGCCTGAGTAAGCGGATACCGCTACGGGGACGTCTTGTAAGGTCTGCTCACGTTTCTGAGCAGTTACTAAAACTTCCTCGATTTGTGGCCCTTGCGCATACACAGTGCTACTTGCTGCTGCTGCAAATACTGCCAAAGCCAGTTTATTATTCTTAAAATTCATATAATTCCCTTCACTTTCAACAAACTTGAAATTATTTTTGTTGTCGTGTGTTTGTCGAGTCTCGTTAGCCTATCAGGACCGATAGACCTCCCCCTGTCGACACCCTTAACTAATTTGATCTAACACATGAAAACCATTATTGTGATCACAAATCAAAATTAGATCTGTCTTTTATAAAGCGATGTGATGTAAGTGTCAACCGCGACATCATTTCGGATGTGACTTATTGCACTGGTTTGACCTCAGTCACACCTTGCGTTACAAAATTAGACAATTAGCAAAGTCAAAGCGTGAGGCTTATATCAATTTGCACCTCGGCTATGAAAACAAAAATAACAAGGCTAGCAACATGCACAAAACCCAGCAGGAAGCAGTTTACAACGAATTGAAGGACGCGATTTTGCGAGGAAAGTTCGAACCCGGAAATAGCGTCACCTTGCGCGGCATCGCCGAAATGCTGGGATGTAGTTTAATGCCCGTTCGTGAGTCTCTTCGTCGCTTGACCGCCGAGGGCGCCCTCGAGCTTTTGGCGAACCGTCGCATCGCAGTACCGACCATGAGCGCGGAAAAGCTTCAGGAAATTTATTACACTCGAACTTGCCTCGAGAGCTATGCAGCCGAAAGAGCGATGTCACGCATCGACGAACAAGGGCTTCGTGAGCTAACCGAAATTAACCGACTTCACAACGAAGCCATCGCAAATCAAGATGTCGAGAATTACATTTATCTTAACTTTGAATTCCATCGTAAACTTTACAGCTACTCAGACCTAAACGTGATTACCGTCATGATTGAAGGCCTCTGGCTAAGAATCGCCCCGTTCATGCGCATGATCAGCGATCGTTTTGCAGAGCAGGGCGAGATCACCGAATCCGACGACAAACACATCGAAATCCTAGAGGCGATTCACAAGCAAAATAGTACTCGCTTAAAGCACCTCATCCAAGATGACATTCTTGATGGTGTTCGAATTCAGCAGGAAATGATGGGGTGGCCAGTGAGCGACTAGCCACTCTCCCCTATTGACTTGCCCTATTAAAATGTGATCACATTACGAAAAATACAAAACGTGGACTCGCGATCACGCACTTTTGCGTTGATTGCACTTCTATTTGGGACGTAATTTATGAATAAACCATTTAACTCAGCAGACCTTAAGAAGTCTGACGGTGAGCACCACCTTCATCCGTTTACCGATTTCAAAGACCTTAAAGAGCGCGGTACGCGCATCATTACCAAGGCAGAGAATATCTACATTTACACCGACGAAGGCCAGAAGCTACTCGACGGAATGTCGGGCTTGTGGTGTTGCAACCTTGGCTACACTCAGCCAGAGATCAACAAAGCTGTGGCTGACCAGATGAATGAGCTTCCTTACTACAACAGCTTCTTCCAGTGTTCACACCCACCAGCAATTGAGCTTGCAGAAACGATTGCTAGCTTGGCGCCTGACCACATGAACAATGTATTCTTCACCAATTCGGGCTCTGAAGGTAACGATACCGTAGTTAAGCTCGTTAACCGCTACTGGCAGCTTCGTGGCAAGCCAGAGAAGAAGTTCTTCATCGCACGTAATAACGCATATCACGGAAGTACCGTTGCGGCATCGAGCCTTGGCGGCATGGGTTATATGCACAAGCAGTTCAATGTTCTTCCGAACGTTGAGCACATCGACCAGCCATATTGGTACGGAGAGTCTGGCGACCTAAGCCCAGAAGAGTTTGGTCTTAAGGCGGCTCGCTCGCTAGAAGAAAAAATTCTCGAGCTCGGCCCAGAGAACGTCGGCGCGTTTATCGCAGAGCCAATTCAAGGCGCGGGTGGCGTCATCATCCCACCAAGCACCTACTGGCCTGAAGTTCAGCGTATCCTCGACAAGCACGACATTCTATTTATCTCAGACGAGGTAATCTTCGGTTTTGGTCGTACGGGCGAATGGTTCGGTGTTGACTACTATGGCACCAAGCCGGACATGATCAACTTCGCTAAGGCTGTCACTAACGGCTTCCAGCCGCTCGGTGGCGTTATCGTTGGCGACAAAGTGACCGACATTCTTAAGACAGGCGGTGGTGATTTCAACCACGGCTTCACTTACTCAGGTCACCCTGCAGCGAGTGCAGCAGCACTCGCAACGCTTAAGATTATGAAAGAGCAAAACATTGTCGAAAACGTAAAGAACGAGCTTGGCCCTTATCTTGCTGAAAAGCTTAAGAATGAGATCGCTGATCACCCACTCGTTGGGGAAGCTCGCTCAGTCGGCCTAGTTGGCGCACTGGAGCTTGTTAAGAACAAGGAAACTCGTGAGCGCTGGGACAATGAAGGTGGCGCTGGTAGCGTATGTCGCCAGGCATCTTTAGACAATGACCTCGTAATGCGTGCAACGGGCGACATTATGTTAATTGCCCCGCCGCTCGTCATTACTAAAGAGCAAATCGACGAGTTGATTACCAAGGCTAAGAAAGCTTTGGATGACACGTACGAAATTCTGAAGCGCGACATGGCGTAACCGCCAGCGCAACGAACGAAAAGCCGAACTTAACCGTTCGGCTTTTTTGTTTCCGCCAGAAAAGCCGAACTCCTACCCACGATCGCTAGATAAGTCGAGTAGAACAGTCCGATTAAGGCGCAGCAGGTCAAAGACCAAAGCATCAGCGACGGAAATGCCATCGTAACTCCCAACGTCACC
>JABXIR010000169.1 GCA_013372965.1 Gammaproteobacteria bacterium | reverse complement strand
GTTAGAGGGGGTTCCTTAGCGCAAACTCAGCGAGACACGCTTCTAGAAGAAATGACCGATGACGTATCTCGGTTGGTACTTAAAAATAACGCCAGCCAGGCCCAGGCGATTTCACTCGAAGAAATCCGTAGCGAGTATCGCGTTGGTGACCACCGACGCTTCATCGCCGACCTAGAAGACGGTGGAATTATCGATCGAGAGCTCGAGTTCCTTCCAGATGATGATGCCATTGCTTCTCGAATGAATGAAACCGGTAAGGCACTGAGTCGTCCTGAGCTCAGTGTGCTGGTCTCTTATGCAAAGATGGAACTTAAACGTTCATTCTGCATGCCAAATTTAGTTACGGGTCAATACCGTTTCGATCTTTTGAGCTCGGCGTTCCCCGATGCGCTAGTAAGTCGCTATAAAGACGAAGTCGAAAGTCATCAGTTGGCCGATGAGATTGTTGCAACTCAGTTGGCGAACGAAATCGTCAACTACATGGGGATTACCTTCGTTCATCGCTTACGTAAATCCACGGGTGCCAGTGAAGCGCAAATTGCACACGCGTGGATATTCTGTCGTGAAGTGTTTGGAGTGCGGGACCTATGGCGAGAGCTGGGTGATACTCAGGCGGACATCCCAGAGAGGACGCAGCTCGAGTTGCTTGAGAAATTCCGACGTATGATCCGTCGCGGAGCTCGTTGGTACGTGAAAAATCTGGTCGAACAGAGTGACTTAGACTCAGACATCGACGCGTTCGCAAAAGACATACAAGCGCTGCGTCGTGATGTCGGCTCAATTTTAAGCGATCGTCAGTTGTCACGCTTTAAAGCACGTAAATCGGAACTCGAGCAATGCAATGTGTCAGAGCAGCTCGCAACCGTTTGCGCCAGTGTCGACTATGGTTTTGCGCTGTTAAGCGTGGTTGATGTCGCTCGAACGCACTCGACGCCGGTCGAATGTGTCGCTCGAATCTACTTCGAGGCGGCAAGACGCTTAAAGGTCAATGACGTGCATTATCGCCTCACGTCGTACGACGTCAATGATCAGTGGGAGGCTTTAGCTCGGGAGGTAAACCTGGACGAGCTTAACTCGATCGGTCGAGAGATTACCTCTAACATTATTTCACTAACTGAGAGTAACGCCTGTAGCAATGATGAGGCGCTTGAAGAATGGCTTAACGTAAATGCGAATGCCGTGAAACAGTGGATGAAACTGATGGAAGAGATGGAGTCGACGCGACGATACAGCTTTGCGCTATTTGCCGTGGCTATACGGGCTCTTGCGCAGTTGTCTTCTTCGACGTAAGCAGAGATAATTGCCGGAGAAACTGTAAAATTAGGAAGCCTTATGTATTCGTATCTTAAGCCGTTGATGTTTAGTATGTCTGCCGAAACTGCGCACGATGTAACAATCGATGGATTATCGGCACTCTCACGACTTGGATTATTCAAGTTGCTTAATCAGGCTCGTGTGAGTGACCCTTACGAATGCATGGGGCTTAACTTTCCCAATCGAGTCGGTCTAGCGGCCGGTCTTGACAAAAATGCGGTTGCCTACGAGGCATTCGCCGCTTTGGGTTTCGGGTTCGTCGAAGTTGGGACGGTGACGCCGCGGCCTCAGCTCGGCAATCCAAAACCGCGCCTGTTCCGGGTTCCTGAACACAAGGCGATTATCAACCGAATGGGCTTCAATAACGATGGTGTTGATGCGATGGTGCCGCGACTCGCGCGTCGTCAATTTGACGGCATTCTGGGCGTTAATATTGGCAAGAACAAAGACACGTCGGCTGAAGATGCTTATAAAGATTACCTCGAGTGCCTAGAAAAGGTCTATCCATACGCCGACTACGTGACCGTTAATTTATCATCTCCAAACACTCCTGGACTTCGCGATTTACAATTCGGCGATGCTCTAAAGGGCTTGTTAGCTGAGTTGAAAAACGCCCAATTGCGACTCAAAGGTGAGACTGGGCGCTACGTTCCAATGACGATTAAGCTCGCGCCCGATATGGCCGAGGAAGATCTAATTGGCGTAGCTAACCAAATCGTTGAAGCTGGGCTTGACGGAATCATTGCCACTAACACGACAATCGATCGAACCGCAATCGCTGGTCATCCTCTCGAAAACGAAGCGGGTGGATTAAGCGGTGAAGTGTTAACCACGGTCTCGCAAAACTGTGCTAAAACACTCGTCAAGGCACTGGATGGCAAGATCCCATTGATTGGTGTTGGTGGAATCTGTGATGACGACAGTGCTGAAGAACGTATCAAAGCGGGTGCTGATCTGATTCAAATATATTCAGCGCTTATCTATGAGGGGCCGGGTTTGATCAAGGAGTGCGCGAAGGCTGTGAAAGCGCTTCGCGACGATTGAGGAATTTGGTTTAGTAGCGATTTGGATCACTGATCCACTGGTCTTCTCGAGCTTGGCGCCAACCTCCCATCCATTCTAGACGATGGTCTTCTTGGGTGTGGGGGCAACAGTCCTTCGACTTTCCTTGAAGACCTGCTTTGTACCCACGATTGTAAGCTCTAACGTTCATATCACGTTTTTGTCTTTTCATTCGAACCTCCAGTGTTCTAAATTATGTGGCGCTCTTAAAAGGTAGGGCGTTTATTCGTTCTGCGCTAGACTTTCACGACGAGCGAAGCAAACTTGCTGACGAACTGTCGACCAATACACGGAAATTATATGAATTTATATTCGATCACTATTACATGCGCAGCTGGACTAGAGCGACACTTAAAATCCGAGCTCGAATCTCTCTGTCCAGAACGCTCTTTCAATGAGCAATTGGGTCGAATTACGATGGATGTCGACCTCCGCGAAGTTTATCGAGTCCTTACTTGGTCACGCGTAGGATCACGGGTTCTGTTAAATCTTGCTTCCGTTGCGGTCGACGATGATCAAGGCATGTACGACGCCGTCGCTAGCGTCCCATGGACCGAACACTTTGGTCCTGAGCATACCTTTGCCGTCGACTTCAAAGGCCGAGCCAGTTGGTTAAGAAACTCGCAATACGGCGCGTTCCGCGTCAAAGATGCGATTGTTGATGTGTTCCGAGATGCCACGGGCCAACGTCCTAACGTCGATACAGAAACGCCGAGTATTCGCTTGTTTGCGCGTTTAAATAAGGGGCGGATTGATATTGGTATTGATCTATCGGGTCCACTGCATCGTCGTGGTTATCGAGAGGGCGGTGGACTTGCGCCAATTCGTGAAACCTTAGCGGCGGCGTTACTCATGCAGCTTCGCTGGCCCGAGCTCGCCAAGGATGGTCAGTCGTTCTACGATCCAATGTGCGGAACCGGCACGTTTGTTATTGAAGCCGCCATGATGGCAACGGATATGGCGCCTGGATTGCTACGCGCCTCATTAGGATGCGAGCAATGGTACGGGCACAGCGACGTGATCGCGAAGGAGGTTCTCGACGAGGCTAAGGAGCGATTTTCGAACGGTCAGCGTAGCTATTTGGGCACGATTGTCGGTTCAGAGGTTTCAAACAAAGCACTCCAGGC
>JABXIR010000015.1 GCA_013372965.1 Gammaproteobacteria bacterium | reverse complement strand
TTGTCGGCTTCTTTAAATTCAAGGCGATGACCTTCTTGGAGGAAGTCGAGTTCGTCGAGGTTTGCAAAAAAAACGGCATCGAGGTAGACGCTAAGGAGATTATCGAAGTCCTTCCGGTTAATACTGGCAAATGGATAGGCCGTCCAGTCGGATGACGTGAATGCATTCATGAAGGTGTTGAGGGAGCGACGAATCATCATGAAGAACGGATCGCGGACTGGGTATTTTTGACTGCCACAGAGTGCGGTGTGTTCAAGAATGTGCGCCACGCCTGTCGAATCTTCTGGAACGGTGCGTAGTGCCACCAGAAAGACATTTTCGTCGCTGTTACTGGCAAGATGAATGTGCTGAGCACCCGTCGCATTATGGCGATAACGTTCTAGATGAACATTAAGAGACTCGATAAAGTGAGTTTGCTCGAGCGTGAATGCCGGGTGCGTCGATGTCATTGCGGTTCCTTATGAAAGCCTGAATATGTAAGCAAGAGTGGCATTGTACGTGGGAATGAAGCGAATTACATCCGCTAAAATACTAGGACTTATATTGCTCTAGAGCGATTTGGAAGTTTTCGAATACTTGGTTGAGCGTCTTGCTTATCTGGTGATATTGGCAACATTCATGAAGTTTTGCGATCGCCTCGATGGTAGCGAGTTGCCCCGCGCGCTTCGGCTTACGATTTCGCCAGTAACTTTCGCTTGCGGGTAGCGTAACACGCGGTAGTGACGCGAGCTCGGGATACTCGGCAAGAATTCGCGTTGCTTTACGCCATGTGGCGTCAATGACCCAGATGTTTGTGTTGGCGTTTAGCTCGGTGGCGTCGACCGTGTCAACGCCATCGATCGAAGGGAACAGCAGCGCGTTTGGCGCCGCGCTCCAGTTCAGGTGAGTCAGTTCATGGCTTGGCACTATTTCAATGTCTAGGCATTTGGCAGCAAGCGTCCCCGTGTTTTTCGCGTGTTTACGCTCATCGGCATGTTGAATCATGAGGATATTCAGTGGCGTGGGGACCCGTTGAACGAATCGACAGACGCAACGACGTATCGGCCGCTCACACGCGTTGCAGTTCACTGCCAACCCTCGAGTTCGACTTCGTAGAGGGTGTTCCAGTATTTTCCGGTCACCAAAAACGTGTTGGAATCGGCTTTGTACGCGATGCCATTGAATGACATGTTTCGGTTGATGGCTTGACGCTCCGCTTGTACACGCCAGAGTTCATCGAAATTAAAGACCGCGCGTATTTGCCCAGTCGTTGCATCAATGGCGAGCAGTTGCTGAGTGTGCCAGCGATTCGCAAAAATCGTATTGCCAACCCATTCGAGCTCGTTTAATTGATCCCAGCGTCGTGCGCCGCCTGATACCCGTACTTGTCGTATGACGTCACCGGTGGTGGTCAGAAATTGCAATTGGTCACTGCCGTTACTCATTACCATTTGAGTCTGGTCGGGGGAAATTGCCAGTCCCCAGCCTTCGCCATCGTAGTTGAAAGCGATTCGACGGTTTCCCGTCTCAGTATCAATGGCAAATGCGATGCCGCGCCGCCAGCTGAGCCAGATGACTTCGTTGTTGAGTATGACGCTGCCTTCGCCAAAGTATCTGCGGTGAAGGCGATGTAATAATTCGGGTTGCTCATCACCGAGTTGGTAACGAAGGAGCTGAGACTCACCATATTGTCCTGTGGTTTCGTAGACGAAGCCATGGTGAAAGTTGAGGCCCTGAGTAAATGCAAAGGTGGGATGAGGGTATGATTCGACAACCCGCCAAGGAGCAGCAAGGCATAGTGAGCTAAGCGATAAGGCGATAACACTGAAAAGACGTGCGCTAAACTTGACCACGAATTAACCTTCTTATATTGAAACGGCGTGATGAAAGTGCGGCATTGATGCGGCGATCTACGGGCAGAAACTCGCCGAAAGCTATGCTGGCTAATAACTCGGCGCTTAAAGGTGTACTGCACAAGCCACGCGATCCATGACCGATATTAAGCCAAATACGCTGTGGTTGTTCAATGACTTGGTCGATGGGTTTCTTGCGATCTTTCGCGAGTTCTCCGTAATGCTCAGCGAGCGCAGCGGTTGGTGTAATTGGGCCGAGTATTGGCAGGTAGTCCTTGGTGGCGCAACGGAGGGAAGCGCGTGCATCAATGGAAACGGCAGTGCTCAGCTCAATTGAAAGCGAAGCGGCACGCTCAATGTTTTCTCGGCTCTCATCCACGGTGGTGCATAATTCGCTGCTATTAAGGACGAAGCTTGCGCCGATCGTCGCCTGTTGATCGTCTGCTGGAGCGATGTAACCATCGCCAGTGATCACCATCGAGGGCAAGGCCTGAGTATGAATGGTATCGACTTGTCCTCGGATCGAACGGGTATCGAGCGGCTCGCCGATGAGTCGGCTTGTATCGTTGGCCGTGCAAACCACGACAAGATCGCTGACGAAGGTATCGAAGTCGGTAAAGATTGTGGTACTTGTCTCGGTTTGGTCTATTCGTGTTACCCCAGTTCCAAGCATGAGCGAGATTCGAGGGTGGTCGACCAGTGCGGCAAGTACCTCACAAGGGGACAGCCAACCGGATTGTTCCAACACTAGGCCACCGCAAGCAACATCGATTCCTGCGCGTTGTGAAAGCGTGTCGCGATCTTGATAGCTTACGAATTCCTTAGGGAAACGCGCAGCGACTTTGCGATGGAACTCCGGTGAGGCTTCGTCGAGTTGAATGACGCCGATCCAGCCCTTCGCATTCGGAAGGAGTTGACGATAATGTCCTTGAGCGAACTGAAGTGCGGCGAGTGCGAATTCTGTCGAGATCTCTGGGCGGTGAGATAACTTGGTGTACAGGATGCCTTGTGGGTTTCCCGATGCGCCGCCTCCGAGGGTGTCGTTCTGCTCGATTAAGGTTACATCGACGCCACGTTCTGCAAAGGCACGCGCGGTGTGCGCTCCTGCAAGTCCTGCGCCGATGACTGTCACGTGTCTTGGCGTTAACGCGGGTACTACCCACCAAGGTGCCTTGAACTTTCGCGGCTTGGGTATTTGACGGTGGTTCACTCGAGCGGAGAGCACTTCGCGTTTTTTGCCGAGTCCAGGGCGCTTAGTAATGTCGAAT
>JABXIR010000129.1 GCA_013372965.1 Gammaproteobacteria bacterium | reverse complement strand
GGTAGAAGCTGGAAAATTACTTGAAATTAGCCTCGAAGGCTCGGTCGGTTAAAACCCAATTGGAATAACGATATGTTAACAATCAAAAACTTACACGCATCAGTTGAAGACAAAGAAATTCTTAAAGGTCTAAACCTCGAGATTAAGCCTGGCGAAGTTCACGCCATTATGGGCCCTAACGGCGCGGGTAAATCGACGCTTGGCTACGTTTTATCAGGTCGCGACGGCTATGAGGTGAATGACGGATCTGCCACATTAAACGGTACCGACCTACTCGACCTAGAACCCGAGGAACGCGCACACGCTGGTTTATTTCTTGCGTTCCAGTACCCCGTAGAAATCCCAGGCGTATCGAACCTAGAATTCTTAAAGGCTGCCGTCGATGCGCATCGTACCGCCCACAATCTCGAGCCGCTGAGCGCGAAAGATTTTCTTAAGCTCGCTCGCGAAACTTGCAAGCAAGTCAATTTACCAGCCGACTTTCTCAAGCGAGGTGTGAACGAAGGCTTTTCAGGCGGTGAAAAGAAACGCAATGAAATCATGCAGATGATTCTTCTAAAACCCAGCATGTGCATTCTTGATGAAACCGACTCAGGTCTCGATATTGATGCATTGCAAGTGGTGGCTGATGGCGTAAATAGCCAACGCTCACCGGACAGAAGCTTCGTAGTGGTCACTCACTATCAGCGTCTTCTCGACTACATTAAGCCTGACTACGTTCACGTTCTTTCAAAAGGTCGAATCGTAAAGTCTGGTGGTCCCGAACTTGCACTCGAACTCGAAAAGCACGGTTATGGCTGGCTTGAGGAAGCAAAGTAATGAGTCAGTGGTTTGAAACAGCAAAAGCGCGAGCAACGGAAGCCGCAAGTACGCCATTGCGCCGTGATGCGATTGAGCGCCTCGCGTTAACCCGCTGGCCTACGCGCAAAACTGAGGCGTGGAAGTACACCTCATTGTACCCCCTCAATGACGTTGACTATCCGCTAGCGACGGGTGGTACGCGCGAAAATCATCTGCTCATTCCCAACCTCGAAGCGACCTATATTCGCTTCGACGGTAAAGAGTGGCACGTTGAGGGTGAGCTGCCGGAAGGTGTTTCTTTGAGCTCAGCTCAACTCGATAGTCGTATTAAGCCGAACCATCATTTATTCGGAAACATCAACGACGCACTCGCTGATCAGCGCTTAAATTTGCAAGTTGCCGCAGGTGCCACTGTCTCTCAACCGATCGTGTTGAGTATCGCTGCGCTGGAACATCAAGAGCAACATGCGGCTGCTACCGTCACAATCGGAGACGGTGCCGAGCTTACCCTAATCGAAATGGCGACGGGCGAAGGCGAAGGCGTCACCACGCAATTTGCCGAGTACCTTGTGGGCGAAGGCGCAACGTTTAATCACTATCGCTTTGCCTTGCAACATGTACCGCACTTCTTTTTCGGTGGAACGCATATTCGACTCGAAGAAAAATCGACCCTCAACAGCTTCGTGATGGGATTCGGAGCGCAACTCTCGCGCTTAGATATCGATATCGATCACGCGGGTTCGTATGCCAACGCCAATATGGATTGCATTTACTTACTGCGCGACAAAGAGCATTTCGATCTTCACACCACCATTGAGCATAGTGTTGCCCATGGCACCTCTGAAGAAAACGTTCGGGTGATTGCTGCGGATCAAGCGAAAGCCACCTTTAATGGACGCATTCACATCCACCGCGATGCACAGAAAACGCTCGCCGAAATGAATAACCGTAATTTACTGTTATCACGTAACGCCGAGATCAACACGAAGCCGGAGCTTGAAATCTACGCTGATGACGTTAAGTGCGCTCACGGAGCCACGGTCGCTGAAATGGATGAAAAGTCGCTTTACTATCTGGTATCACGCGGTATCCCACGTAAGCAAGCAGAGATCATGCTAAATTTCGGATTCATCAATGAGTTAGTCGACAAGATTGACGATGACACCATCGCTACTTGGATACGTGAGCAGCTCGTTGCGAAGTTCGATCTCATGACAGGAGCGCTTTAAGTTGTTTGATGTCGCCAAAGTTCGTAGCCAGTTTCCGATTCTCAGCCGTGAGGTCAATGGCAAGCCGTTGGTCTACCTCGATAACGCTGCGACGACGCAAAAGCCACAATGCGTCATTGACTCGCTCGTTGAGTACTACACCCAATACAATTCCAATGTGCACCGGGGTGCCCATGCCCTGGCTGATCAGGCGACACGATCTTACGAAGGTGCTCGCGAGAGCATCGCTCGATTTTTAAACGCCCAATCAAGCTGCGAGGTGATCTGGACTGCAGGAACCACCGAGGGTCTGAACATCATCGCCCGCGGCATGTCTCAGCAGCTTGATGCTGGAGACGAAATTATCGTGTCCGAACTCGAGCATCACGCCAACCTCGTGCCTTGGCAACAAGCCTGCAAATACGCTGGAGCGACACTTAAAATCGCCCCAATTGATGAGAATGGCGCACTCGATGTCGATGCTTTCGCCGCATTGTTAACCGAGCGAACTCGACTCGTTTCGATTGCACACATTAGCAACGCACTCGGCACCATCAATCCGATTAAAACCCTTGCAACACTCATCAAGGCGAATCGCAGTGATACCTTGTTCGTCGTAGACGGTGCACAGGGCATCGCGCACGGAGATGTCGACGTACAAGCACTCGGCTGCGACTTTTACGCCTTCTCAGGCCATAAAGTATTCGGCCCCACTGGTGTTGGAGTACTCTGGGGCAAAGAGTCGATTCTTAAGGACTGGCCTGTATGGCAGACCGGCGGAGAGATGATCCAAAGCGTAACGTATCAAGATGCCACGTGGAATGTCCTGCCGGGTCGTTTAGAAGCAGGTACGCCCAATATCGCAGACGCTATCGCTCTCGGCACGGCCATTGAGTGGTTAGCGACGCAAGATCTCGAGGGCATGCGACTGCATGAGCACGCGCTCATTGAACGAGCCCATGAACTCAGCGCAACCATCGATGGAATGCGAGTATTTGGTCGAGCCCCAGAACGAATCGGCGTACTGAGTTTCACTCTATCTGAGGGACATCCTGCGGACGTTGGATTCTTACTCGATAAGCAAGGCATCGCAATACGCACGGGCTCTCACTGTGCGGAGCCACTTATGGGACGTTTCGGTGTAACCGCAACCGCCCGCGCATCATTTTCGATATACAACACACTTGACGACGTTGATGCACTTTTCGAAGGCATTAAGAAAGCGCAAAGGATGTTAGGCTAATTTTATGACCATTAGTAGTTTCGATCCTAGAACACAAATTGTCTCTGTCACAGACGAAGCTGGCGCATTTCTAATAGAGATGCAACAGAGACATCCAAACGAAATCATCCGATTTAGCACCAAAAAAGCCGGTTGCTCTGGCTTTGCGTATACACTGGATTTCGTCGCCGCGGCAGAGTCTAGCGATATTCAGGTTGAGCCGCTGGCTGGACTATCAATCTTTGTAGATAACGCGTCGTTGCCAATGATTAAAGGTACGGAAATCGACCTTGAGATATTAGGTCTGAATCGACAGATCAAGTACAACAACCCTAACGTGACAGGCGAATGCGGCTGTGGCGAAAGCTTTAGTGTGAGTTAATTCAACGATGCAGCAAAAAATGGTCACCACGTTAGCCGAATGCCCTGCTAGACGAGTACCGTCCGGAGAAAAAGCAGTCATCCCTGCGGGTCAATTCATTACCATCAATCAAAGTTTGGGTGGTAATTTCACGGTAACTTTTCAAGGCAATATGTACCGAATCGATGGTACCGACGCGGCCGCGATTGGCCAATATGTCGACGTTATTGAATTTTCTCCTCACGGAGGGGACGATATTTCGGAAGAGCAAGTCTGGGAAGCATTAGACTCCGTTTTCGACCCAGAAATACCGATCAGTATCGTCGAGCTAGGACTCGTGTACAGAGTCACGATTGATCAAGAAAACCGTCACGTCGACGTCGCGATGACGCTTACCGCGCCAGGCTGTGGCATGGGTCCAGTACTGGTGGGCGACGTTGAGTATCGCGTTAGTAAAGTACCGAATGTCGACTCGGTAAAAGTTGACCTAGTATTTGATCCGCCTTGGTCTCGAGATATGATGAGCGAAGAAGCACTACTAGAAGCAGGATTATTTTTCTGATGAGCCTTACCGACGAAATCATCGACGACCTAAGTTTTTTCGATACTTGGGAAGAACGCTACGAGTACATCATCGATCTCGGCAAAACACTCGCACCAATGGACGAGGCGTTAAAGACACCCGACCGTTTGGTGAAAGGTTGTCAGAGCTCGGTATGGCTTGCACATTCCTACAATGACGGGAAGTTTCAATTTACCGTAGACAGCGATGCTATTATCGTTAGAGGCTTATTAGCCTTGGTTTTAGCCGCCTTTAACGATAAAACCCCGCAGCAGATTACCGCCTTCGATGTAGACGCCTATTTTGGTCAAATTGATCTTGAAAATCATCTATCGCCGACACGCGGAAATGGCCTTCGAGCGATTGTTGGACAAATCAAGGCGTTGGCATCCGCGAATGCGTAATCCTTAAGCCATTTTTTTGGTCACTGCTTTGAGGGCTAAGTCGTGTTGAAAAAAATAGCCGTTTTTCGTGAGTCCATCTTGCCTTTTGCAAGTCATCACCGTATTATCTGCGCCCGTTGACGCTGAGTAACAGCGGCGATCAACCACCTTGATTCATTATCAATAAAGTCTGTTGAGTACTTTGAACTTAACGTTGCGGAGAAATGGCCGAGTGGTCGAAGGCGCACGCCTGGAAAGTGTGTATACGGAAACGTATCGAGGGTTCGAATCCCTCTTTCTCCGCCATCTTAATTCCCGAAAGGCCTAACAAAAAAAACCGCTACCATAGGCTTAATTCTGCACGTTATAATTCGACCATGAAATTAAAAGACGAACTAGAAATTCTTGCTCAACACTTATCTTCTGAAGACGCCGAAACGGTCGAGCGGGCTCGGCAACGTATTGCCTACCTCGAAGACGTGATCCGTAAGTTACAACGCGATGCGCACATGAACGTGCACATCAAGTTATGCGCCGATGCACTGATTGACGCCTAATATTTAGCCATCCCAGCGCTGCACGAGGGCATCTAGGTTCTCACCGCGAATCGACTTTCGGCGAACATCAGGCGTTCCAATGTACAAAAATCCTGCCATTTGCTCGTTCGGCTTCAAACGTAGAGCTTCGGCCACCGACTCGCT
>JABXIR010000063.1 GCA_013372965.1 Gammaproteobacteria bacterium | reverse complement strand
ATGACCATCCAGTCACACCGTGGCTAAACAAGAATAAAACAACATTAGGTAGTAGATATTATGCTTGACGCTCAGCAAGCACTAGAGCGCCTTAAACAAGGCAATGATGCGTTTGTTCGAGAGGACATTCACTCACCGTACCTCGGCGGACAGTTGCGTCGTATTCTGGCGTCTGGACAAGCTCCGTTTGCCGTCATCGTAGGCTGCTCTGACTCAAGAATTCCAGTCGAAATGGTGTTTCATCAAGGCCTTGGCGATCTTTTCGTCGTGAGAGTAGCCGGTAATGTTGTGCATCACACCCAGTTAGGTAGCATCGAGTTTGGCGTTGATGTTTTAGGAGCGAAGTTAGTTGTCGTGATGGGGCATGAACGTTGTGGCGCTGTCGACGCTTGCCTCAATATGATTTCAACAGAGGAAGCCAACCTCTCGGAACACCTTAACACCATTGTTGATATCATCAAGCCCTCGGCGGCCAAGGCTTCTGGTGAAACTGACCGTGAGGTTGCACTGAACAAGGCGATCAAGTTTAACGTTGAAGCAAACGTTCAACGAATCATTGATAATTCCGAGATTATGGCAAAGCACGTAGACTCAGGTAAGGTCAAGGTCATTGGTGCTCATTACGAACTGTCATCAGGTCGGGTAGAGTTTTTTGACTGACGTCTATCGTGCCAGCTGCAGCTGCGACGCTCTAGCGGTCGATTTTAATCAACCACCCAAACGTATCAGTGGTTGTGCTTGTGATGCGTGTAAACGTCGAACTGGCAGTGTTCTAGCCGTTCAGTGCACGTTTAACCGTCACTCGGCTCAATTTTATGGCTCACCGATTCGGTATCAACGAAAGGCACCTTCTGGATCTTTAGTCGACTTTTACTTCTGTGGCGATTGCGGTGCGACTGTGTGGTATGAGCATCCTGGCATTGACGGAGTAGTGGTGCCGATCGGAGTTATCAGCCCAGCGATTCAAACGCCTCCCAGTAGTATTATCTTTGCAGAGCGATGCCCGAGTTGGATCAGTTTTGATGAAGACTTACTGCTCGATTAGCAATATCTTTGCTATAGGTATCATTCCTAGCAGTTAGTAATCCATTCTTTTGTCTACTATTGTATATAGTAAGAGTGAGGGAATTCCATGAGATACCAGTGCGCCAACTGTACACACCTATTTCGAAAGTCATCCGCGAGTATGATCGTGGCGGGCCAAGAGGGGGCGCTTGCGTGTCCACAGTGTCGAGTAGAGCTGAGAGCCTACCCGATCAATTCTCAGCCACGTATCAATCATATGGCCTGGTGGATGCTCTCGACAATTATTGTTATGTACTGTGTCGCGATATTAGCGCTTAGCTGGATACCTAGCGCGCTCTACGCGGTGAGTGCTCTTCAGGTGCTGTCGGCGATTGTGATGTTTCGAATCTATCAACATTTTGGCATCATTCAAACGCGGAAGGTTCCTCCTCAAAAGGACAAGTAAACCCGTTTATTATCGTTAAAAAAAAAGCGCTCCTAAGAGCGCTTTTTTTCTGAGTTCGATTAAGCGAAGTTCGCTTGAGCGAAATCCCAGTTGATTAATGCCCAAAACGCTTCCATATAGTTTGGACGAACGTTACGGTAATCGATGTAGTATGCGTGTTCCCAAAGGTCAACGGTCATTAACGGAGTGACTCCGGCTTCCGTGAGTGGAGTGCCCGCATTTGACGTGTTAACGATGTCGAGAGAACCATCGCTGTTTTTAACCAGCCAAGTCCAAGATGAACCGAAATTGTTAACAGCTTTGTCGTTGAAAGCCGCTTTGAAGTCTTCGTAAGAGCCCCATTTAGCGTTGATCGCCTCAGCAAGTGCGCCTGATGGTGCGCCGCCGCCGTTCGGGCTAAGGCTGTTCCAGTAGAATGTGTGATTCCAGATTTGAGCCGCGTTGTTGAAGACGCCACCGTTCGAAGTTTTGACGATGTCTTCAAGCGTCTTGCCTTCGAAATCGGTACCTTCGATCAAACCGTTTAACTTAGTTACATACGTAGCGTGGTGCTTGCCGTAGTGGAACTCGAGTGTTTCTTGCGAGATATGTGGTGCGAGTGCATCCATAGCGTAAGGAAGCTCTGGTAGAACGTGTGACATGCTGTCTCCTTTGGGGTTTTCCATAGTTTGATGTGCGCGGATTTTAAAACAATTTAAGCACAATTGGCAGATGTGAATCACCGAAGTATTGAACATTGCGACGTTGTCTTGAGCTCACTTGTTATAAACCTCTAAAATCGGTGTTTTTTACTTCATTGTTGTGATCGCACTGGTTAGAATGGTCGCAAGTTAGGAGATAAGAATCTATGGTCAACTCAAAAGACAACGATCCTGTAAATGTACCAAGTATGCGCATCGATGATGATGATCGTCGCAGCACGCAGGCAGCAAAACGAGGTGCTGTGGCTCGTCCTCATGGTGCAACGTCGAAAACGGTTTCAGCGAGCACCACATCGGGCAAGACACCGATTGGCATTCTGGTGGTACTCGGCATTTCTTTTGTTGTCGCGATAACCGCCGTAGTCATGGTGTATTTCCAAGCGGAATCAATCCAGCAATTAAATCAGCAACTTGTCGATATTCAGCTGGCATCAAGTGATCAGCAAGTCCGTGTCGCTGCGGTCGAAGCAGAGGCTGAAGAAGCGCATGAGTTTGCGAATTCTGAAATTCGAAAGCTTTGGGGGGTCGCCTACGACCGAAATCGTTCAGCCATCGCCTCTAATACAACAGCCATCGCTCGCCTAGAAACATCGCTGGCTTCTACGTCAAGCCAAGTCCAGCAAGCGGCGCGTGATGCAGGTGCGAGTGGTAGCGCTGTTGAACAGCTTCAGGCTGAGTTGGCCTCAAAAGATATGCTCGTCAACGAAGCCAATCAACGTGCTTTGCTGTTGGGTGAGGTGATCGAAGAGCAGCAGCAACTCATGCAAAATATGGCGGATCGGATTTCTGACCTAGAACGTCAAAACGCCCTCGGTGAAGCGGCATTAACGCAGCGAATCGATGAGACGAACGAGATGGTTCAGAGCTTTAATGCTTACCGTCAGACGGTGAATCGTCAATTGAATGAATTACGCTCGCAAATGACGGGTGCGGGCGCGAATTAATCGTATCAACTAATATCAAACACGCGAATGACTGAATTTAAGGTGAATAGAGTGACCATTATTAAACAAGATGACGTGATTGAAAGCATCGCGAGTGCGCTTCAATTTATATCTTATTATCATCCCAAAGACTTTATCGACGCGGTACATGAAGCGTATCAGCGAGAAGAGTCCAAGGCTGCTAAAGATGCGATGGCCCAGATTCTGATTAATT
>JABXIR010000020.1 GCA_013372965.1 Gammaproteobacteria bacterium | reverse complement strand
GTCCGGCGCAAGATTGAGATAATAGGGCGCAGAGATGTCAGGGCCGTCGCTTGAAATGCTGAACTCAGGAACCAAGAAGCCGCTCATCCTTCGGTCGTCGATTGGAAATTGTGCCCATGGGAGATAAAACACCGGTACACCGAGAATTTCTACAGTAGCTCCAGTGACCGTCCCTCGACCAGTTTGGGTATCGATATCAACGTCTTCACTTTTGATGAACCAGTCCTCGCTGCCGGGTTCGCAGCTGGTAAAACCTCCATCGTTCAGGGTGAGTGAGTTGGCTTCACGAATTCGAATCGCGGACGCGTAGCCACGCAAGCCAGTTTCGTGAAGCACAAACTGCGCGTTGTCGATTTCCGCTTCGCCCTCGTTCATTTTAACCAGAGCACGATCACCCACTAACAGAACGCCAGGATCTCGAAAGGTCACGTTGCCAGTAAGTTCGGCAGCGTTTGCACTTCGAGTAATCCTCGCAGAGTCGGCGGTTAGCTCACGCGTCCCTTGTCGCACAAACACGTTGCCTTCCATGACGCTCGTCTCACCACCATCTTCGAGCAAACTCGTGTCTGAGCCTGCTTCAAGTGGCAGGCTGTCGATATCAACATCGGCAAACTGATCAATTCGTTCCTGATAGGCTTGTGGCGCGATAAAGCCACCGCAACATTGACTCGCGATACGAGCGCGCTGCTCTGAGGTCATCTCGGATAGCGGAACCCAGTCTAAAGCGCTTGCGCTGGGTGCTTCACAACTGTCTGCTGCGATCGCCCACGATGTGCTGAGCGCACAGCTTAAAAGTGCGGTTGTGGTAAATCGTTTAGCGAACAAGGATGGGTTCATGCAGTGTGATGACGTAGTAAGGATGTATTTAGCGCCTAATGATAATCGAATGTGTTTCACCATAATAGTGCTAATCGTGAATTCTACGTGAAGAGGGTTAGATAGTTCGTAAGCTATGATAGTATTCTTGAATTATGAACAACGACTACGGTTTAGGTGAGCAATGAACGAATTTTGGATAGCACCTTCAATTTTGGCGGCGGACTTCGCTCGGTTGGGCGAAGAGGTTGAACATGTGCTCGAATCGGGCGCTGATGTCGTTCACTTTGATGTGATGGATAATCACTACGTGCCTAACTTAACCATCGGACCGATGGTGTGTAAGGCCTTACGTAATTACGGTGTGACTGCCCCGATTGATGTTCACCTCATGGTTGAGCCGGTCGATGATATGATCTCGCAGTTCATCGATGCGGGGGCATCGTACATCACGTTTCACCCCGAAGCGTCGAAGCACGTCGATCGTTCGATTCAGATCATCAAAAACGGTGGCTGTAAGGCAGGGCTTGTGCTCAATCCAGCCACGCCAACCGATATTCTAGATTACACCCTAGAACACCTTGATATGGTGTTGTTGATGTCGGTGAACCCAGGGTTTGGCGGGCAGAAGTTTATTCCATCCACACTTCGTAAGATCGAAGAGGTTCGAGCGAAGCTCGATGCTGCTGGATCGAAAGCTCGACTCGAAGTTGACGGTGGTGTGGGCTTGGCTAACATTGCGGAAGTTGCAGCCGCGGGCGCAGACACCTTTGTCGCGGGTTCGGCCATCTTTAACACCAGTGATTACCGGGCGACGATCGATCAGATGCGAGCTGAGCTTGCGAAGGTAGCTCGTTAGTAGATTCGGTATACATTTTATAACTATTTCGACTTAGCCAAACTTAAGAATTTTTATTAACGTTTGGCTTTAACATTTTTCGGGTATCGGTTTGGGTTTTTCAATGGCAACTCTGGTTCTAGACATCGAATTGCATCGCTGGCGATGGCGTCTTTCTTGAGCGACCTATTTTCGTCACACATTGTTAAACGTTAATCGATATTCGAGGGTGCAATGAACCGATCCTTATTCAATCAGCTCAGTGCTGATGGCTACAATAAAATTCCTGTCTCGCGAGACATTCTGGCCGACGTAGATACGCCAGTGTCGTGTTTTCTCAAACTTGCGAATCAACCTTTTTCGTTTTTATTCGAGTCCGTTGAAGGCGGTGAAAAGTGGGGTCGCTACTCGATTATCGGTTTACCGTGTCAGTTCCGTTATGAGGTTCGCGATCATTGCGTGAGACGTTTTGATGGTGGTCTCTGTATTGAAACGCAGCAGGTATCCGATCCCCTTAAATTTGTGTCTGAGCTAACGCAATCGTATAACGTGCCTGAGTTACCGGATATGCCTCGTTTTCATGGCGGGTTAGTCGGCTACTTTGCTTATGATACCGTCCGTTATATTGAGCCCCGTCTCGACGAGACTGAACGTAAGCCGGGTCTTGGTACTCCAGATATTGTGTTACTCGAGGCGCAGGACGTTTTAGTCTTTGATAACCTATCCGGCACGATCAAAGTCATTACCCACGTCGATCCGTCAGAATTCGGGGCTTTCGACAAAGCCCAAGCACGGATCAGCGAGATCGAGCGCAGTCTGTCCAAATCTTTAGTATCGAACGATCGTATCCGACTCGATAGTAGCCAGTCGCTTGAAGACACCGTTAAATATCACTTCGATGAGTCCGACTTTAAGCGCGCTATCGATGATGTAAAGGATTACGTGTTGGCCGGAGACGTCATGCAAGTCGTCTTGTCTCAGCGGATGTCGATGCCGTTCGAACACGATCCTACTGATTTATACCGTGCACTTCGTGTACTGAACCCAAGCCCTTATATGTACTGCTTGAACCTGGGTGATCACCATGTGATTGGCTCGTCGCCTGAAATTCTAGCTCGCCTTGAAGAAAACGAGGTCACCGTAAGACCAATTGCCGGTACGCGTCGTAGAGGTAAATCAGAGCAAGAAGATCAAGCACTTGAGCGAGAGCTCGTTGCCGACCCGAAAGAAATTGCTGAGCACCTCATGCTGATCGATCTTGGGCGAAACGACGTGGGACGAATTGCTCAAACTGGTACGGTGTCGCTGACCGAAAAAATGAAGGTGGAACGTTATTCGCATGTGATGCACATTACCTCAAATGTTACCGGTCAGCTTCAACAAGGTCTGAATTGTATGGATGTGCTCAAGGCCACCATGCCAGCGGGCACGTTATCCGGAGCCCCAAAGGTGCGCGCTATGGAAATCATTCAACAACTTGAGCCAGTAGAGCGCGGTATCTATGGCGGTGCGGTTGGTTATATCAGTTGGTCAGGAAATATGGACACGGCTATCGCGATTCGCACGGCGGTTGTGAAAGATAAAACGCTTTATGTTCAAGCAGGTGCAGGAGTGGTCGCCGATTCAATCGACGACCTTGAGTGGAAAGAAACGCGCAACAAAGCCCGCGCCATTTTGGTCGCGGCATCGATGTTGGCTGCAGGAGGTGAGTCATGATTTTAATGATCGATAACTACGACTCATTTACTTATAACATCGTCCAGTATCTCGCAGAGCTTGGTGCTGATGTGACGGTGTATCGCAACGATGAGATTTCGATTGACGACATACGTCGTTTAGCGCCCGAAAAAATCATTATTTCGCCTGGGCCGTGCACTCCAAATGAGGCCGGAGTGTCTGTGGCCGTGGTTGAAACGTTTAAAGGGGATATTCCGATGTTTGGCGTGTGTCTCGGTCATCAGACCGTTGGCCAGGTGTTCGGCGGTCGAGTTGTCCGTGCACGTGAAGTAATGCACGGCAAAGTGAGTCCGATCTTTCACGCAAATGTCGGGGTGTTCGAGGGATTGCCCCAGGGATTTAACGTAACGCGGTATCACAGTTTAATTGTCGATCGCCATACCTTGCCAGAATCACTCGAGATCACTGCGTGGACTCAAACACCGGACGGTGAAATTGACGAAATCATGGGGCTTCGACATCGTGATTACGATATCGAAGGGGTGCAGTATCACCCTGAGTCAATTCTCTCCGAATTCGGTCACGAACAACTTAAAAAATTCCTAGCGAGGTAGATATGAGCATCTCCGCTTTACATACCATTGTAGAAACTCACGACATTTCTGCGCCAGAAGTTCGAGAGGCGTTTGAGTTGCTGATGACCGGCCAAATGAGCGAGCCCGAAATAGCGGCTCTGCTGGTGGCTCTGAGAATGATGTGCGAGCGCGCCGAACACATCAGTGCGGTCGCCACGGTCATGCGAAGTTTGATGGTGCCGGTCCATATTGAAGCCTCCAATGCGGTTGATATTGTAGGCACCGGTGGTGATGGTGCGAGTCTGTTTAACGTGAGTACGGCCTCTGCGCTCGTCGCAGCCGCAGCCGGTGTCATCGTCGCGAAACACGGAAGCCGCGGAGTATCTTCGTCATCTGGTGCTGCAGATGTGCTAGAGGCCGCCGGTGTTAATTTAGATCTCCCCCCAGAGCAGCTGGCTCGATTGATCGATGAGTGCGGTATCGGCTTTATGTTCGCGATAAATCATCACTCAGCCATGAAGTACGCGGCACCGGCCCGAAAAGCGTTGGGCATGAGAACGATCTTCAATTTGCTCGGCCCTTTAACCAACCCAGCATCGGTAAAGCGTCAAGTTGTGGGGGTATATCACCGAGACTGGGTGCGCCCGGTTGCAGAAGCGCTCAAGGAGCTCGGCGCGGTTCACGCGATCGTCGTGAGTTCTCACGATCAGCTCGATGAAATCAGTCTCGCGGCTCCGACCGACGTTGCTGAACTCCGTAACGGCAGCATCAGCGAGTACACGATCGTGCCAGAAGATTTTGGCATTACCCGTGCAGATGACCTAAGTGATCTCGCCGTCGACGGCGCTAAAAATAGTTTGGTATTGTTGAAGGCCGCCATTTCAGGCGAAAACGAAAAAGCCTCTGACATGGTTGCCTTAAACGCGGGTGCGGCTATTTACGTCAGCGGTGAGGCGATGTCGCTCAAAGAGGGCGTTGCTATCGCCCAAGACGTGATTTCGACGGGTTTAGCAAAATCAAAGCTTGCGGAGCTGGCGCAAATGTCAAAGATGATGGGAGAAAATGCGTGAGCATACCGACAGTATTGGAACGAATTGTTGAGGTTAAGCATACGGAAGTGGCTGCCCGTAAGGCACTGTGTTCGCAAGAGGCGTTGCAGCGCATGCTACCGAAGCAACCTTGCAGAGGCTTTGTTCAGTCTCTACTGAATCACGCTGAGCAAAGCGGTTCGGGCATTATCGCCGAGATTAAGCGTGCGTCACCGAGTAAGGGGGTCATTCGCGAGAATTTCGAGCCATCCGTGATCGCCGAACAATATCAGCAAGCGGGTGCCGCCTGTTTGTCGGTTCTAACAGACATTGAATTCTTCAAGGGGGCCGATGAGTACTTAAAGCAAGCGGCCACTGAGTCAACCCTGCCGATCTTACGCAAAGACTTTGTCGTCGATGAGTATCAAATTTATGAGGCACGTGTTCTGGGGGCCGATTGTATCCTGTTGATCGCCGCGATCTTAACCGATACGCAGCTCAGTCATTTCTTTCAAGTGGCCACTTCGATTGGTTTAGATGTCCTTGTGGAGGTTCACAACGAAGACGAACTTAAACGAGCGTTAAGTGTATCGCCCTCGTTAATTGGGATTAACAATCGCAACCTACACAACTTCGAAACCTCTCTTGAGACAACCATACGGTTACTCCAAGGCATACCTGATGATTGCTTTGTGGTGACTGAGAGTGGTATTCACACCCAAGAAGACGTGAGCCTCATGCACCAACATCATGTCAAAGGCTTTTTGGTTGGAGAAGCGTTTATGCGAGCCGACAATCCGGGACACGAGTTAAAGCGCCTTTTTTACTCGGGTGATTAATCTCGAATGGCTAATTCGGGCTCAGCACAAAGCTCACGGCTAGAAATAACAAAGGCGCCTAAATCGGCGCCTTGTGTTTTGAAGTGTGCAGTTAACGGGTACCGTAAACCACCATGGTTTTTCCGCTCACGGATACCAGCTCTTGCTCCTCAAGATTTTTGAGGACTCGGCCGACCATTTCACGAGAACAGCCGACGATACGGCCAATTTCTTGGCGAGTAATTTTGATTTGCATGCCATCTGGGTGCGTCATCGCGTCGGGTTGTCTTGCTAAGTCGAGCAACGTACGTGCAACTCGGCCTGTAACGTCCAAGAAGGCAAGGTTACCCACTTTCTCGGTGGTTTCTCTGAGGCGTTTTGCCATTTGCGTACATAGCGCTTCAAGAACGCTTGGATACTGATGGCTGATTTCGTTAAAACGAGAGAAGCTTATTTCTGCGACCTCACACTCTGTCTTAGCTCGAACCCAAGCTGAACGTGTTGGTTCGTCGCTAAACAGACCGAGTTCGCCAAAAAAATCACCCGAGTTGAGATAGGCGATGATCATTTCACGACCTTCGTCTTCGTCTTCGATTAAAACAGTGACCGAGCCTTTGATGATGAAGTATAAGGCGTCAGGTTTATCGCCTGCGTAAATTACCGTGCTTTTCGCAGGGTAACGACGACGATGACAGTGGTTAAGGAAGTCACTAAACTTCTCTACCGGTGAGACGATCGGTCGAAAGTTAGAGACCATAAGTAAGCTCCTGCATGATGGGACCAAATTATTGCGAAATTGTTATTGTTGATCAAAATAATAGCGCGAAACGGCTGATCAACGAACACTTTTTTATCGTACTGTGAACTAGGCTCACGTTTCGATTATGGTATAGTTTATTGATCATAACAAAGTTTGGAACAGATTGCGGTGAAATCGTCTCTCAAATGGATTAACGGTGTAAAATTCGAGGCCACCTCGGGCAGTGGCCACTCAGTAATCATGGATGGTGCGCCTGAGGCGGGTGGCGAAAATGCGGGTTCGAGACCCATGGAATTAATCCTTATGGGTTTGTCCGGGTGCTCCACGTTCGATGTCGTTCAAGTACTCAAAAAAAGTCGTGCAGATTTCGATGATGTCCGAGTTGAAGTCTCGGCCGAGCGCGCTGAAGAAACGCCCGCGGTGTTTACCAAGATACATCTCGAGTTTATCGTCACCGGAAAAAATCTGAACGAAAAGCTCGTCCGGCGAGCCATCAAACTCTCTGCCGAAAAGTATTGCTCAGCTTCAATTATGCTCGAGCGAGGTGGGGTCGATATCACTCATTCTCTAACGATTGTGGAGGCCGAATAAATGCGTCATATCAGTATGCTAGACAAACTCATTACTGAGAGCGACCGCGTGCTCAGAACGCTAGCGCCTGGCGAGCAGAGCTGCGAGCGTCCGAGCCCCGCACGAGTATTCTCCGAGACGGAATTGTCCGATGCCGAGCGTAAACACATCGCCGGGTTGATGCGGGTGAACCATGCGGGCGAAGTGTGCGCGCAGGCGTTGTATCAGGGGCAGGCACTAACGGCTAAGCTTCCATCTGTTCGTGAAGAGATGAACGAAGCGGCGAAAGAAGAGGTCGACCATCTGGTTTGGTGTGAAGAGCGCCTGAGTGACCTCGGAGAGCGAACGAGCCTGTTTAACCCGTTTTGGTATGCGGGTTCGTTTATGATTGGCGCGGGAGCAGGGCTCATTTCCGACAAAATGAGTTTGGGGTTCGTCGCAGCAACAGAAGACTTGGTGTGTGATCATTTGCAAGCCCATCGCGAGCGCATTCCTGCGGAGGACCAAAAGACTCATGCAGTGCTTCAGCAGATGTACGAAGACGAAGAAAAACACGGTCAGGCTGCGCTGGATGCGGGTGGCTACGAATTTCCTGCGCCGGTTAAATTTGGCATGAAAGCCGTGTCAAAATTAATGACGTCAATTTCGTATCGAATCTAGTTCGATTCAACAAAGAAAGCCGCATCAAGCGGCTTTTTTTATGCGCGACAGAAAAGAATTGGAAGAGATCAACTGGGTCTTCCGTCGAGTACCGCGACCTCAACAGCTATCGTGCCTTGTGGTCGCATCGTCCCCGGCGACTCGGGCTAAGCGTCCGCCGGGGCAATTCACTGCGTTAGCGAATGGCTTTGAAGCCGATATCGGTGCGGTGGTACTCGTTGCTCCAAGAGATCTTATCAACCGCTTTGTAGGCTGCGTTTTGAGCTTCGGCGACAGACGCTGCCTTAGCAACAACACACAATACGCGACCGCCGTTGGTGGTGACTTCGTTTTGTGCATTTAATGTCGTACCTGCGTGGAATACCAAAGACGCTTCGCGGGCCTCTTCGATACCAGAGATTACGTCACCTTTCTCATAGCTAAATGGGTAGCCGCCGGCTGCCATGACCACACCCAATGCGACTTGATCGTCCCATTGTGCCGTCTCGGTCGCGAGTGTTCCGTCGATTGCGGCAAGGCAGTGGGCGACGAGATCGCTCTCGAGTCGACTCATGATCGGCTGAGTCTCTGGGTCGCCAAATCGAACGTTGAACTCGAGTACTTTAGGGATACCTTCAGGAGAAATCATAAGACCCGCGTATAAGAATCCACGGAAGTAGTTATCTTCTGCGACCATGCCTTTTACCGTTGGGTAAATGACTTCTGTCATGACACGCTGATACATCGCATCGTCGACGATGGGCGCGGGAGAATAGGCTCCCATGCCACCAGTATTTGGGCCTAGGTCACCATTGTCACGAGCTTTGTGATCTTGGCTGGTTGCCATTGGAAGAACATCTTCACCGTCGACCATCACGATAAACGATGCTTCTTCTCCGATCAGAAACTCTTCAATTACAACACGACTTCCCGCCTCGCCAAATGAGTTGGCTTCCAGCATGTCCGTTACGGCAGCTTTCGCTTCTTCGATGGTTTGGGCTACAACTACGCCTTTTCCTGCTGCGAGACCGTCGGCTTTAACGACAATCGGGGCGCCTTTTGCATCAATGTACGCATGAGCTGCGGCGACATCGGTGAATACGTCGTAGAAGGCCGTCGGAATGTTGTGTCGTGCCAAGAAGTCTTTAGCAAATTGCTTAGAGCCTTCAAGTTGAGCGGCTTTCTTACGCGGACCAAAAATCTTCAGACCCGCTGCTTCGAAGCTGTCTACGACGCCATCAACCAAAGGCGCTTCAGGACCAACGATAGTGAGTACCACGTCGTTGCTGTTTGCGAAGTCGATGAGACTCTGATGGTTAGAGACATCAAGAGCGACGTTTTGAAGTTTTGCTTCCGTTGCTGTACCGGCGTTCCCGGGTGCAACAAATACGGTGTCGACGTCTACGTTTTGAGCACACTTCCAAGCGAGTGCATGCTCACGACCGCCACTTCCAAGTATTAATACATTCATGGTTCTTAGCCTCACTTAGTGACGGAAATGTCGAACGCCAGTGAATACCATGGCGATACCGTGTTCGTTCGCTGCCGCGATGACTTCGTCGTCGCGCATCGATCCACCTGGCTGAATAATTGCTTTAATGCCGGCCGCTGCAGCAGCATCGATTCCGTCTCGGAACGGGAAGAATGCGTCTGAGGCCATAACGGAGCCCTCAACCACGAGGTTTTCGTCTGCCGCTTTAATCGCAGCGATCTTCGCTGAGTATACGCGACTCATTTGGCCTGCGCCTACACCAATCGTCATGCCGTCGTTGGCATACACAATCGCGTTCGATTTTACGTAGTTCGCTACGTTCCATGCAAACAGTAGGTCACGTAGTTGTTGTTCAGTCGGAGCCACCTCACTGACGACTTTTAAGTCACCCAGAGTGATTGGCTTGAGGTCTCGATCCTGAACTAATAGACCACCGTTGACTCGTTTGAAGTCGAGCGCTGGCGCTTGGCCGGTTAGCTCGCCACAGGCAAGCAATCGAACGTTTTGTTTTGCCGAAACGATTTCGGCCGCCTCGTCGCTGACAGACGGTGCAATGATTACTTCAACAAACTGACGGTCAATGATCGACTGGGCCGTGTCTTTGTCGAGCGGTCGGTTGAATGCGATGATGCCGCCAAACGCCGAGGTCGGATCGGTTTTAAAGGCGCGATCGTATGCGTTAAGAATAGTGTCACCGATAGCAACACCACATGGATTCGCGTGTTTTACGATGACACATGCAGGCTCGTCGAAGACTTTTACGCATTCGAGTGCCGCGTCTGTGTCGGCAATGTTGTTGTAGCTTAAGGCCTTGCCTTGAAGCTGTTTAGCGCTAGAAACGCTAGCTTCTTGCTGATCGTGTTCAACGTAAAACGCGGCTTTTTGGTGTGGGTTTTCGCCGTAGCGAAGCTCTTGGGTCTTTACGAACTGACGGTTGAATGTGTCAGGGAAGCGATCGCTTGGTGCTTCATTCTCGAGGGCACCTAGGTAGTTAGCAATTGCGCCATCGTAGTCTGCAGTGTGTGCAAACGCTTTCGCCGCAAGGTTTTGGCGAGTTGCGCGAGCAAGGCCACCGTGCTCTTTAATTTCTGAGATGACGGTGCCGTAGTCGCTTGCATTAACCACAATACCGACGTGGTCGTGGTTTTTTGCCGCCGCGCGAACCATCGTCGGTCCGCCAATGTCGATATTCTCGATGGCATTGGCAAGGTCGCAGTCTGGCTTAGCAATGGCTTCGCGGAATGGGTATAGGTTAACGACTACAAGGTCGATATAGCCAATACCGTGTTCGGCTGCGACCGCATCGTCTTGGCCGCGACGCCCTAGGATACCGCCATGGATTTTTGGATGTAGGGTTTTAACACGCCCGCCCATGATCTCTGGGAATTCGGTGACGGATGCAACTTCAGTGACTTCGATACCTTCTTCTTGCAACAGACGAAAGGTACCTCCAGTAGACAGAATTTGAACGTTGTTTTCGCTTAATTCGCGGGCGAATTCAATAATACCGGACTTGTCGGAAACGCTGATCAATGCGCGCTTTACCGTTGTATGAGACATGAACAACCTCGGAGCGTGAGTTTAAAAAAGAGATTTTAGCGACTTAGGAAATAAAAGTCGTAGGAAATATTGCCGAGAAGCGGGCACTGTTCGATTAAACAGTGCCATGCTCAACTTAAAGCATATCGAACTGCTTCAATTTTTTGCGAAGCGTACCGCGATTTAAGCCCATGATTGTGGCCGCGCGAGACTGGTTATTCCGAGTAAACTCCATCACCGCTTTTAACATCGGTTCTTCTACCTCGTGCATCACCATGTCGTAAATCTCTTGCGGCTCCTGCCCTTCGAGATTTTCAAAATATTGATTCAGCGCGTAGCTGACAGATTCTCTTAACGTAGGACGACTTACGGTTGTGTCGATTACGGTGTTGGTCTGCTTATTCATGCAGTGACTTCCTCTCCATCATGGCCTAACGCGAGTACAAGAGCTTCAATATGTCGAAGCTGTTCGCTCGCGCAGTCAACTTGATTAAATAGTTTAATTTTATTTCGATCCGGCTTAAAGGGGGTTAGATACCATCCAACGTGCTTACGAGCGATGCGAGTGCCCATCAGCTCCCCATAAAATTCGTGTAACGCAGCCACGTGCTCAAGCAATATGGCTAGCTGTTGCTCACGACCTAATGGTGCTAGGTGTTCACCTGTCGCGAGAAAATGGTTGACCTCGTTGAAGAGCCACGGGCGCCCTTGAGCGGCTCTCCCAAGCATGACGGCATTGGCGCCGGTATAAGCAAGTACGTCGCGCGCTTTTTCCGGCGTGTTAATATCGCCGTTGGCGACGACAGGGATACCAACAGCTTCGACCACTTGAGCGATGGTGTCGTACTCGACTTCGCCGTGATACTTACACTCTCGAGTTCTGCCATGAACGGCGAGTGACACAATACCTGCATCTTCCGCCATACGTGCAATGCTGACCGCGTTTTTGTTCTCCGTATTCCATCCGGTGCGCATCTTTAGTGTGACGGGAACAGGAACCGCTGCCACCACTGCGCTCAGGATGTCTTGGACTAATGCTTCGTCGCGCATGAGTGCCGAACCGGCTGCTTTTTTACAAACTTTCTTGGCAGGGCACCCCATATTGATATCAATAATTTGGGCACCTTGCTCGTACGTTTGTCGAGCTGCATTTGCGAGCATTTCGGCGTCGCCGCCAGCAATTTGAATCGCCCTTGGCTGAACCTCATCGTCGTGACGTAAACGATGGCGACTCTTTCGTGTATGCCACAGGCTGGTATCAGACGTGAGCATTTCGCCTACGACCAATCCTGCGCCCATTCGGTAGCACAATTTACGAAACGGAAGATCGGTGACCCCTGCCATAGGAGCAAGGACAGTCGGAGCTTCGATATTGTGCGGGCCGATAGCAAACATGGTTCAATCTTTGGGGTTCAAGAGGGCGCGTATTCTAGCGCAAGCGCCCTCGATCAAAAAGCCTTATCGCACAAAAAATAGCCGAAAAGTCGATTCGACAGATTAAAGCGGATCAGTGCTTCAGCGAAACGCGATAATTCGGCGCCGTTAGTCCTGGATCTGCAACCAGCCAAGTGATTTCGATGGCTTGATGGCCTTCGATTGTGTCGGTGATGTTCGGGTCTTCACCAGGACTTTTTTCGAGCGCAATCACAGGGACGTCATTTAAGTCACTAAAGACGATCGTCATGTTGGGCGTTCGTTGCGCGAAAGCGGCGTTGTTGCGTATCGAGAAGCGGATACTAAGAACGCCATCTACGTCATCTGGTTCGACCACTAAATCGGTAATTTGCAGCTGTGCTGGTGCATAAAACGTGGGTAACTCGCAGTTAAGTAGGCTGCAAGCGCTGAGGTAATGAGGGCGCAGTTCTGGATCTTGCGACCAGGTTAAGCGCTTGTGCCAAGCATACTGGGCGGCAAGCAAAGCTAACAGAAGGACGCTGCTAACAACCCAAACGATCGTAAAGCTTCGCTTATGTAATTGTTCATTTAACTCTTCCTGAGCCAAGTTAGGCTCTGAGGATTCCGCTTCGTCGAAGTGATTTTCATTCGCACGATTAAATCCGATCGTGGCGCCCATTTCGAAGTCGCGATCATCGGCAGCACCTTCACGAAATTCCGTCGACCGGAACAGGGTGTCTGATGTTTCTTCGAGGAGGTCTTGTGGTTTTTCGACTTCTTCGCCGGAATCGATGTCAGTTTCCTCTTCGACCGGCTCTAGGAATGGCTCTTCGACGGGATCTAGGAATGACTCTTCAGCTGGCTCTTCGATTAGCTCTTCAGTTGGCTCTTCGATTGGCTCTTCGATTACTTCCTGGGCATTGTCTTCTGCATGCTCTTGGATTGAAGCATCTATACCGACAGTGTCTAAATTGCTCGACTCTTGCATCAGCTCAGCTTGGAGTCTTGAATCGATTAAATTCGAAACGCGATCGACCAGTTGTTCTGTGGTTTCGCCAGGATGGCGTGTGACTAAAACGTCGGTGAGTTCCTGATCTTCAGACTCTGGTTCTGCTGGCTCGAACACTTGAGCATCGCTGTCATAGTCGTCGCTCTCGCTCTCATCATCGTCAGATACATTGGGTAGCGTAAACCAATCTTCGGATGGCTCTTGATCGATATTGTCTGTGTCTTCGAGTCGATCGGACTCCGGTGTTTCTTCTGCTGGATCGGTGACGATTTGGTGCGGTTGCTCAAGCTCGTCATCGATGATTTCTGGCTGAATATCATCGGAAGATGATGGGTCGGCTAATTCGAATTCCGCCCAGTCAATCGCGATTTCGTCTTCGTCGGATGTTGCATCGGCGTGGTCCAATGGTTCAGACTCAGCCGTTTCGATGGCTTCAAGTTCGGCAAGCGCGCTACTCGATTCAGCGCGTCCTGCGAGCGCATCGATGAATTGATCGCCCCACTGGGCTTCAGGATAGTCTTCAGGTGCAGTTGATTCGACGTGTTGGTTCGATTCTTCCGAGGCATCGTTGATGTCATCGAATAATGCGGCGTCGATCTCGTTGAGATCGACATCATCGATGGTACGTGCTGCATCGAGCTCTGCAAGCGATATTAGCTCGTCATCGAGCCAGTCAATGTCGACGTCCGAAGCATCGTCTGATAGATCATCTTGGCCGATGGCAAATGACAGGTCATCAATGAGCGTCCCCTGATGTGATTCAGCGGCTTCGAGTTGCTCTCTCGCGTTGAACACGTGCTTACAATGACCGCAACGAACTTGACCGTCAGCGATGTCGAGTTGATCGTGTGTCGCGTAAAAGCGGGTATCACACTTTTGGCAGTGAACAATATGTCGCGCTTTGTCTGTCATGAATTAAGTTATTCTTATTCCATCTAACCGAGCCCAGCCATCTTTAACCGTCGGATCGGCCCATTGAATGTGTTGTCCGTAAGCGCTAGCTACTGCGCCTGCCTGCTCAGCAAGCAGGCCACTTAATACAATCTTACCGCCAATTTTGGTTGAATCAATCAAAGTTGGTGCCAGTTCAGCAAGCGGGCCCGCAAGAATGTTAGCGATTGTGACGTCATAGGCTTTTTTCGGCGCATCTTCAGGCAGATACACTTGGATATTACCTTGTTCAAGCCCGTTGGTTTTCGCGTTGGCTTCGGTAGCGATGAGTGCTTGCGGATCGATATCTACGCCATCGGCAGGGCCTGCACCTAGCAACTGAGCCGTAATGGCGAGAATCCCGCTACCGCACCCGTAGTCGAGCACGCTTTCGCCGCGAAACGTCTGATCACTTAGCCATTCAAGACATAAGTAGGTGGTCGGGTGTGTGCCCGTACCAAAAGCTAGGCCAGGGTCGAGTAACAGGTTGACCGCCTGCGCATCGACTGGTTCTTTCCAGGTGGGGCAAACCCACAGTCTTGGACTAATTTGAATCGGTTCGTAGCTGTCCATCCACTCTCGAATCCAATCTTTGTCTTCAAGAATTTCAACTCGGTGCGCCGCCAGTGTACCGAGGTGTGATTCGAGTGTATCGAGCACTGCTTTTGAATCGATATCCGCGGTAAACAATGCCGTTAGACGCGTAGCGGTCCAGAGTGGTGTTTCACCAAGGCCGGGTTCGAGCACCGGCTCGTCTTCGTTATCTTGTAAAGTGACGGACAGTGCGCCAAGTTCGATGAGAGCATCTTCGTAGGCTTCAACGGTGTCACGCGTTAAATCAAAGTTAATCTGTAACCAAGTCATGAATGTCGTATCCGGTGTTTGTTCGATCAGTTGAGGACATTTTAACAGTCGAAAAAAAAAGCGCAGAATTATCTGCGCTTCTTTTTGGGTTACATTCCCAGTTTCTTTTCAAGGTAGTGGATGTTGATGCCACCTTTCTTGAATTCCTCGTCGATGACGAGGTTTTTTTGAAGTGGGATGTTGGTTTTAATGCCTTGAACGATCGTTTCGTCGAGTGCTCGCTCGGTGCGCTTGAGTGCTTCTTCGCGAGTTTCCGCCCAGCAGATGATCTTAGCGATCAGTGAGTCGTACGTCGGCGGTACGGTATAGCCTGAGTACAAGTGCGAGTCGACGCGAACACCTAAACCACCCGGTGCGTGGAAGACATCGACTTTACCTGGACACGGTAAGAAGCGCTCAGGGTCTTCTGCGTTGATACGACACTCGAACGCGTGACCGCGGAATACGACGTCATCTTGAGTGACCGATAGTGGCAGGCCTGCCGCAATGCGCAGTTGCTCTTTTACGATGTCGATACCAGTGATCATTTCTGTTACGGGGTGTTCAACCTGAACACGAGTGTTCATTTCGATGAAGTAGAAGTGACCGTTCTCATACAAGAATTCAAACGTACCCGCGCCAGCATAACCGATCTTTTTACACGCATCAGTACACGCTTTTTGCACGATGGCGCGTGCTTCTGGATCAATACCTGGTGCAGGCGCTTCTTCGAGAACTTTCTGGTGACGGCGCTGAAGTGAGCAGTCACGATCACCGAGGTGAATCGCGTTGCCGTGCTTGTCTGAAAGTACTTGAATCTCAACGTGACGTGGCGTTTGAAGGAACTTCTCCATGTACACCGTATCATCACCGAACGCACCCGCGGCTTCTGCCTTGGTGATCGCGATTGATTGAATTAGATCTTCTTTATTGTGAACCACACGCATGCCGCGACCACCGCCGCCAGCGGCTGCTTTGATGATCACTGGAAGGCCGATTTCATCTGCTAGACGAAGGTTTCGAGCTTCGTCATCGTTGAGTGGGCCGTTAGAGCCAGGAACGGTAGGAACACCTGCTTCTCGCATAGCCTCGATGGCTGACACTTTGTCGCCCATGAGGCGGATTACGTCGGCGTTAGGTCCAATGAAAGTAAAACCGCTTTTCTCTACCTGCTCGGCGAAGTCAGCATTTTCAGCCAAGAAGCCGTATCCAGGGTGAACAGAGTCAGCACCGGTGACTTCCATCGCTGCAATAATTGCAGGAATATTGAGATAGCTTTTTGGTGACGGGTTTGGACCAATACACACCGACTCGTCTGCGAGGCGAACATGTTTGAGGTCACGGTCGATCACTGAGTGAACTGCAACGGTTGGGATGCCCAACTCTTTGCAAGCTCGCAAAATGCGTAGCGCAATTTCGCCACGGTTTGCGATTAAAACTTTCTTTAACATCTGAGGCACCTTGATTAGCTGATGATGACGAGTGGCTGGTCGAATTCAACTGGCTCGCCGTCTTCAACGAGAATTGCTTCAACGACACCCGAACGATCCGCTTCGATCTGGTTCATCATTTTCATTGCTTCGACGATACAAATGGTGTCGCCTGCTTTAACTTGCTGACCAACTTCAACGAATACTTTTGAACCTGGTGCGGGTGAACGGTAGAACGTACCGACCATTGGTGATCTAACGGCATTCGCATGATCGGGTGCTGCTGGCGCTTCTGGTGCCGCTACTGGAGCTGGAGCCGCGACTGGCGCTGCAACGGGTGCCGGTGCCATAGCGATAGGAGCCTGAGCTGCGGGTGCGGCCGCGCTACCGCGACTGATGCGAACTGACTCTTCGCCTTCTTTGATTTCGATCTCGCCGATGTCAGACTCTTCTAATAGCTCGATCAGTTTTTTAATTTTACGAATATCCATGATGCAGACTCTCTTTAGTAATAATAAGCAGGGTTACTGCTTTGAGTATTTAAGGTGTTCAGCGGCTGCGCGAGTTGCGAGCAGATAGCTGTTTTTTCCGAAGCCAGCAATCGTTCCGACGGCAATGTCGCTTAGAAACGAGTGATGACGAAATTCTTCCCGGGAGTGCGGGTTTGAGAGATGGACCTCGATGAACGGGATGTTCACCGCGAGCATCGCATCTCTTAGTGCTACGCTGGTATGCGTATAGGCTGCTGGGTTGAAAATGATGAAATCGGTGTTGCCGCGTGCCTGATGAATACGATCGACCAAGTCGCCTTCACTGTTGCTTTGAAAATGCTCGGTTGTTAACTCGAGCGATTTCGCGAGCTCAGCGATAGCGGAATCGATGTCGACTAGGCTGTCGCGGCCATAGGTTTCTGGCTCACGACTTCCCAGTAAATTTAGGTTAGGGCCGTGTAAAACGAGCACTGATTTCATTTTTGTGACCAGTCAGTTCTGATTTTTGGCAAGTTTGACCTAAAAATAACTAACTGTCTAGTGTAATGACGCTATTTCCTCGAAGTTTGAAGCAGTTCAATCATTTTTGAGACAAATAGCTCGAACTTAGTCACGCATTTTGGTCATTGCTCGAGCACTTCCAAGAGACTGCTTTCGGTCAAAATTTGTGGAAGTACCACAGGTTGCGCGTCAATACTTGGGTAGTACACATACAGTGGTACGCCCGCGCGACCGAATTCACTCAAGTAGCTCGAAATTTCTTCGTCTGGAACAGTCCAGTCGGCTTCAATGAGTGTCACGTCTTTTTCCTCGAAAGCGGACAGTACCGTGTCGCTCTCAAGTACTTGTCGGTTGGCAATACAGGTAATGCACCAAGCGGCAGTGACGTCGACAAAGACGGGGCCGTCTTCACGTTTTTCACTCAGAAGAGTCGGTGAGTACCCTAGCCAGCGCGAATCGGAGTTCTTACCTGGGGCAGCAAACTCAGTTGGTACCAGGTAGACCGCGCACACAAAGCTGATGACGGCCAAAGACTGTGCGAGGCGAGTGCCTTGTTTCAACAACCAGAGCGACAGTACCACTAACAACAGAGCGCACAATAAGAGCGATGCGCCATCGATCCCTGTTTGTCGACCGACAACCCAGATCAGGTAGATCACGGTGGCAAGAAGCGGAAACGCAAGTAATTCTCGGGCGGTGTTCATCCAAGCGCCGGGTCGAGGTAATCGTTTAATGAGTGCTGGCCAGTAACTCATGACGAGAATCGGTGACGCCATGCCAAGGCCAATCGCACCGAACGTGAGGAAGGTTGCGAACACAGACTGCGTCAACGCCGCGCCCATGGCAACCCCCATGAAGGGAGCGGTACAAGGACTGGCGACCACGACCGCTAATAACCCGGTAAAGAATGACGCGCTCTTGGTGCTGCCTTGTTGAAGTGAGCCACCAACTCCCATCAGCTTATTCGCGATCGGTAAGTCGAGAAGTAAGACAGACACCATGGCCACAAAGATGATTGCGATAATACTGACCATGACTGGATTTTGCAGGTGGAACCCCCAGCCAACGGCGGTGCCCGCGGCCGCAAAAATACTAATCACCAGTGCAAATGCGAGAAAGCTCAATACCACCCCAAGTGTATAGATCCAGCCATGCTCTTTGGCGTTGTCGCCGGCATTAACAAAGCTGGTCGCCTTGAGCGCTAGAACTGGGAAAACACAGGGCATTAGGTTGAGAATTAAGCCGCCCAGAAAAGCGGACAACAGCATCCAAAAACTAAACGGAGCAACGGCTTGCGGAGTGGGCGCGCTATTAGCCATCGGCGCAGATTCAATCTGAGTCCAGATACCCGCATCGTTTAGCTGGAAATGCCAGGTGGTTGGTGGGAAGCACAATCCCTTATCGGTACAGCCTTGGAAGTCGATGCTGATAATCGTATCGGATGAGGTAGCGACGAATGGCGCGGTCAGCTCAGCGAAGTCATAGTGAACGGTGAGCTCTTCTTGAAAGATTTCGTCGAACTTTGTGAGCCCCTCGCTGACCTCAAATTCGAGTGGTACACGCTGTCCGTTGGGTAAGGATGCTTCGAGTGAGAATTGACGCTCATATAAATAGTAGGTTGGCTGTGCGTCGAAGCGAATCGTGGTTTGCTCTGACGTAGAGGAAAAGCTAACGGTGAATGCCTGCTCCACGCTGAGAAAGCGAGGTTCGCCATTGCTAGCAGGGTCAAAGCCGCTGTTACCGCCATCGAACTGAGCGAAAGCGGTTGCGCTAAACGTGACGAGCATCGTACAAAGCATAAGTAAACGACGAACAAGCATGTTAAATATTTCCAAAATAAGATTTAATGAATGTAATAACTCGATAATGGGTTGGTTCTAGAACCAGAGGAGAAGTGTCGGATTTATGAGCGCGAAATTCAACCGGTGTTGGGTACTTTCCGCAGTAAGTTATTTCATCGCGACAGTCACAATGGCTGAAGTTAAGGTCGATGATGCTTGGATTGCAGCGAATCCACCAGGGAGTCGAGTGGCCGCAATGTACTTGACACTCACGAATACGGGCGACGAGCCCATCACCGTTACATCGATCAAGGTTGATGGTGTGCCTCGTGTGATGATTCACGAGACACTCGAAGAAAACGGACAGCTTAAAATGCGTCATCGAGGGTCGCTTCGGCTGGACGCGGGCGAAACAATTACCATGAGCCCAGGTGGACTCCATGTTATGCTTATGGGTAGTGGACAATTCGTTGTCGATCAACAAGTAGAGTTGCTTGTTCATAGCGATGATCAAACGTCGGTGGGCGCTATCGCCTCCGTCAAAAGGATTTAACAGAGGGCAGTATGCTTAGTCTAAAAGAACGCTGGAATAACTGGAAAGCAGATCGCGAAGACCGCGTTGATGCGGGTCTTTGGCGTGTGGTTTCAATTGTCATTGCCGTTTATTTGTTGGCGATGATCATTGTCAGTATCTGGATTAGCTCAGAACCAGACAGTTTCGATATTCAGCATGAATACACTCAGCGCAGTGACGGTCGGGAGCCTGTGGTTGGTTCATTAACAACACAGTCGCTCATTATTCAAATAGAAACCTTACTCGATCGACCTTGGGGTTACGTCTCGAACGACATTAGCCCGCCGGGCGTTTGGCTCGATAACATGCCGAATTGGGAATACGGCGCGTTGATTCAAGCACGCGATTTAGCGAAGGCACTCCGAGAGCAGTTCTCAAGATCTCAGTCTCAGTCTACGGAAGACCCCGCACTAAAAATCGCTGAGCCTTATTTGAACTTCGATAACAGCAGTTGGTTGAT
>JABXIR010000059.1 GCA_013372965.1 Gammaproteobacteria bacterium | reverse complement strand
CCCAAAGAATTCGATTCATACCTCTACCTCAATAATTTTTTCAGATCGTCGAGCAAATCTTCGCCTTGATGCACTTCACGATACCCCATCATCATCCAAGCTCTCGGATCAGAGAGGAAGTAGTCGCCTTCGTTGACATTAAGCGCTTCGAAGCTGCGAGCGAAGTCATCATCAGATACTAAAAGTACCTTGGTATACGGGTGATGCTCAGCCATAAACATTGAAAATTCCGGAGAGGGGGGTGAAGTCATAATTACCACGCGGGCCAAGTCATCGCCTTTTTTACCCAGTCGCAAGTGAACCTGGCGGGTAATATAAAGACGTTGCTGGCAATAATCCGTGCACGGCTCCGCGACAGGAAGAACGATATGCCAAAATCCGTTGTTGAGCGGGTAGGGCGCAGCGTCATTTGCGATGTCCGTAAACCCGACTTCTTCAAGTGCGACTGGGGGTTGAAGTAGCTCGCCCTTGTTGGTCGTACCCGATGGGATTCCAATGCCGCTGTAGAACATCAAATAGGCGGCCGTTAAGATCGCAAACGGGATGAAAAATAGTACGAACAACTTAATGCGGTTCGCTTTTATTTGTTTTGGAGTGAGGGAATCTTCAGCATGAGTGTGCATGAACCTCTCCTTTTTTTGTTGTTATTTTAAGGATTAAAATACCGTACAGGATTAACAAAGCGAACGCCATAGCAAACCACTGAGTGGCATAACCTAGGTGCTTTTCGGGCGTCATTGCGTTAATCATCCACGATGCCATCAGTGCGTCAGAGTGCTCTGGCGCCAGCCGAATCTCTGCTACGATCGGGCGACCGATACGCTGTTCAATTTGTTCGAAGTGTCGAGTTTGTATTCTAGGTAACTGGTTGATCTCGCTTAAAACCGGGTTAGTGTCGGGTGGTGCGATGCTACCTACAATGGTATGACTCGTAGCCGGTCGGACGGCGGGCAATTCATCCGCAAGGCGCCATTCCACAAAACCTCGATTAACCGCCAAAACCGCATGATTGGTTTCAAATAGCTCGATCACTTCGACGCCAGGAACGCCGCCATACGTGCGGTTTTGCAAAAAATATTGCTGTTCTGATAAGAACTGTCCCTCGGCAGTCACACGCTGATGAGAAGGAAACTCGTCGAACGGCGTCCAAGTTAGTGGTGGTTGTATTTGGGCTGCTTCAAAAGCACTCCATTGACCTTCGCGCCATTTGGCTCGATCGAGCTGCCAGAAACCCAAACTCACCAGTACAGGTAACAACACGACGGTGAAGATCGACATCGCGATAAACAGCTTGCGCTGCTGAACTGGGATTTTTACAACCATGTGTTTTAATACCTCTAAACACTTAGGAGAATACCGATGATTAAGATTGTCATCATACTGCTTACACTCGCGATGATATTTTCACTCACAAGCGGATTTGTTTTTCTTATAAAAGACGGCGGCGACGGTGGGAAAAAACGTACGCTCTACGCCTTGGGTATTCGTGTCACGCTAGCGTCGCTTATCATTGCTACGATCGCCTGGGGCGCTTACACCGGACAGTTGCAAGTTGGTGCGCCTTGGTCCGGTCGTTACTAAAAACTAACGTTTATAAAGGGGGTATCACTACCCCCCTTTTTACGTTACAAAATGTAAACAAATACGAACAAGCCAACCCATACCACATCAACAAAGTGCCAGTACCAACTCGACGCTTCGAATCCGAAGTGATCGTCAGGCTTAAAGTGGCCTTTATAGCTTCTAAGTAGCTGAACCAATAACATGATCGTTCCCAGCGTTACGTGCGCCCCGTGGAAGCCGGTCAGCAAGAAGAACGTTGATCCATAAATACCCGATTCGAGCGTTAAGCCAAGCTCTGTATATGCGACGTAATACTCTTCCGCCTGGAAGAACATGAACGTTGCACCAAGAATCACGGTAGCCAACAACCACCACTGGAATGACTTTCGGTTGCCTTTCTTGATGCCCACGTGAGCAAAGTGAACCGTAATACTCGAGGTAATCAGAATGATGGTGTTCAACAGCGGCAAACCCCAAGGGCCGAATATTCCGCCTGGGCCCTTAACCGTTGCTTCCGCGCCATTGACCGCTTGGTCTGGCGTGGTCATCAGCGGCCAAGTCGCTTCAAAACCTTCCCACAGTAGTGCGGTAGATTCCTTATCACCTTCGCCCGCGAGCCAAGGTACGGCATACATGCGAACGTAGAATAACGCGCCGAAGAAGGCCGCGAAAAACATCACTTCAGAGAAAATAAACCAGCCCATACCCCAAACATACGAGCGCTTTAGCTGTGCATTATTGAGGCCCTGCATATTCTCGCGAATCGCAGTAGCAAACCAGGTGTAGAGCACCGCAGCGAATGCAAAGGCGCCAATCCAAAATACGGTTGGGCCATAACCCGAACCATTGAGCCACATACCAGCGCCCGTCACCGTAGTGAACAGAGCAATCGATGCAAAGATCGGCAACTTGCTTTGTTCAGGTACGTAATATGTACTTTCGGCAGACATAATCAGTCTCCTTTCTATTTAGCCCCAGTCATCTCTGGCTCGGGCGTCACGTCAAACAACATATATGACAAAGTTATGGTGGATACGTTGTCAGGGAGTGCAGGATCGACAATGAACACAATGGGCATTTCCACAGTTTCGCCCGGCGCTAATACTTGCTGGTTAAAGCAAAAACACTCGGTTTTGTGAAAGTAACTTGCCGCACGAAACGGCAATACACTGGGTATCGCCTGTGCCGTCATTGTGCGATTCGTCGGATTGGTGGCGGTATAGCTAACCCGCACCGACTCGCCAGGATGAACCGCCACCTCAAACTGCGAGGGACCAAAGTCCCAAACAATGCCATCGGTGTTACTTGCCATCATCTGAACGTTAATGGTGCGGGACTCGTCCACGACGATTTGCTCTGCCTGATAGGGGCCGCCGGTTTTACCGTTCAGCCCAGTCACTTCACAAAACAAATCGTACAGTGGCACCATCACCACAAAGACAAATGCGAACATCCCAACGGCGACCAAGCTAAGCTTGACCACCTGTTGTTTAACGCCTCGATTCATCCCGTCACTCATATCCGACCTCTACACCTTTGGCGGCGTTGAGAATGTGTGGTAAGGCGCAGGACTTTCGACCGTCCACTCTAGGCCTTCAGCACCTTCCCAAACCTGCGCATCTGCTTTCTTACCATCGCGGATGGTTTTAACCACCACGAACAAGAAGAACACTTGCGAGAATCCAAAAATGAACGCACCAACCGTCGAGATCATATTGAAATCGGCAAACTGCAATGCGTAATCAGGAATACGACGCGGCATACCCGCCAATCCGACGAAGTGCATTGGGAAGAACGTGATGTTCAAACCAACGAAGCTTAGCCAGAAGTGCGTTTTACCTAAGGTTTCGTTGACGTAGTGACCCGACCACTTTGGAAGCCAGTAGTACACCGCAGCGAAGATCGAGAAGATCGCGCCAGGCACCAACACGTAGTGGAAGTGAGCCACCACGAAATAGGTGTCGTGATACTGGAAGTCCGCAGGTGCAATCGCTAGCATCAAGCCCGACAACCCACCGATCGTGAACAAAATAACGAAGGCAATAGAGAACAACATCGGTGTCTCGAAGGTAATGGAACCTCGGAACATCGTAGTGACCCAGTTAAACACTTTCACACCGGTTGGTACCGCGATCAGCATGGTGGCGTACATGAAGAACAGCTCGCCCGCCAATGGAATGCCGACGGTAAACATGTGGTGCGCCCATACGATGAAGCTCAGAATCGCAATTGACGCGGTTGCATACACCATCGAGGCATAACCAAATAGGGGCTTACGCGCAAACGTTGGGATAATCGCCGAAGCAATACCGAACGCCGGCAAGATCATGATGTAAACCTCTGGGTGACCGAAGAACCAGAACACGTGCTGGAACAACACTGGATCGCCACCACCGGCGGCATCGAAGAACGATGTGCCGAAGTGAATATCGAACAGCATCATCGTGACCACACCCGCGAGTACAGGCATCACCGCGATTAATAGGTAAGCCGTGATTAACCAAGTCCAGACGAACAGTGGCATTTTCATCAGCGTCATACCCGGAGCGCGCATGTTCAAAATGGTCGCAATCACGTTGATCGCACCCATAATCGAAGACGCACCCATGATGTGTACCGCAAAAATGAAGAACGTAACGCTTGGTGGCGCATACTCTGTAGAGAGCGGTGCATAGAACGTCCAACCGAAGTTAGGACCGCCGCCATCCATGAACAAAGTAGATACCATCAGTGCGAACGCGAACGGAAGAATCCAGAAACTCCAGTTGTTCATTCGTGGCAACGCCATGTCTGGCGCACCAATCATCATCGGAATCAACCAGTTGGCCAAGCCAACAAACGCTGGCATTACCGCACCGAACACCATCACCAAGCCGTGCATCGTCGTCATCTGGTTAAAGAACCCAGGGTCGACCAACTGCAAGCCCGGCTCGAATAGCTCGGCGCGAATCACTAATGCAAAAACACCGCCCAATAAAAACATGGCGAATGAGAACCACAGGTACATCGAACCAATGTCCTTGTGGTTGGTGGTGTATAACCACCGAGTTAAGCCTTTCGCAGGCCCGTGATGTTCACCCATCATATCCTCCCGCTACTGCGCTGCTTTAAACTGATACACGTCGACAGCTTGTAAGCTATCACCCATGTTGTTACCGAACGCAGTTCGTGTGTAGGTCAGTACAGCAGCCATATCTAGGTCGTTAAGCTGCTCGCCGAACGCCTGCATTGCCGTGCCATTAACACCGTTGACCAGCAAGTCTAGGTGGGCATTGATATCACCGGTCGCCACTGGGCTTCCCGCAATCGCCTTACCGACACCACCTTCGCCGTTGGCTCCGTGACAGGCAACACACATGCGCTGGTATACGCCTTCACCACGAGTCATTAACTCCTCGAAAGTAAAGGTTTGCGCCATCAGTTCGCGGAGTACCGCTGCCTCTTCACGCTTATCGGCTAACCACCGCTCGTAGTCGGCGGGCTCCATAGCATGAACAACAATTGGCATGAAGCCGTGGTCTCGACCACACAATTCGGCGCACTGACCGCGGTAGATTCCAGGCTCATTGATCGTGGTCCACGCTTCGTTGTTATAGCCTGGAATTGCGTCTTTCTTAACGGCTAGAGCGGGAACCCACCAAGCGTGGATCACGTCGGCAGCGTTAATAATGAAACGGATTTTTTGACCCGTAGGAACCACAAGCGGCTCATCTACCTCGAGGAGATAGTGTTCGCCTTTTTGTGAACGACCCGTAATTTCATCTTGAGAGGTACGTAGATTGGAGAAGAAGCTTAGATCTTCACCCATGTACTCGTAACGCCACTTCCACTGATAACCCGTCACCTGAATATCAATATCGGCATCCGCCGTATCGTAAATTCGCTCGAGGGTGGTCGTAGCCGGAATTGCCATAATCACCAAAATGATGACAGGAATAACCGTCCAGATAATTTCAAGAAGGGTATTTTCATGAAAGGTCGCAGATTCTTTGCGAACGCTTCGACGGTGTTTGAACATGCTGTAGAACATGACGCCAAAAACTACGACGCCGATACCTACGCACCACCAAAAAATATCCATGTGCAGACCGTAGATCTCACGACTTACGTCGGTGACACCTTCAGTCATATTTACTCCCCAGCGTTGGGCGTCTTCTGCTAAAGCAGTAGACGATGCTGTAATAGCCCCCAAGCCGGAAAAGAGGCGTTTTTTGAACATGCCCTCTGTCTCCATGCACTTATTGTTATTGATATTGCTTACAACTTCGGGAGTTTCGCGCGACGAACCGCACAGAGATAAGGTAGGGTACTATGGTTTGAGCCGCATACAACAACACCACCTCGTGCGGGGTTTTGCCAATCCTATTACAGCTCGGATCAAGACAAGGTTTTTTGGGTATTCGCCCGAAAACTTCTCGAGTATAACAACCAAAATTTAATTAAACTAGACACCTCAACAACTTTTTGATCACCTTTGCGAAAAAGGTCAACCCCGAGTAACCACTTATCCCTATGAGTACTACAGCTAAACCAACTCCCAACCAAGCGCTATGGTCGATTACAGGGCCCATGCTGATCTCGAATTTAAGTGTGCCTCTTTTAGGGATTGTCGATACCGCGGTGCTCGGCCACACCGACAGTCCGATTGACTTGGCGGCAGTTGCATTAGGCAGCGCACTGATCACGACACTGTTCTGGGCCTTCGGTTTTCTCCGTATGGGCACCACGGGCCTAACAGCTCAAGACTACGGTCGCTCTGGTGTTGCGCCGGTACTTCGACTGCAACAATCGCTGATGATTGCTGCTTCAGCTGGCGCCATCGTGTGGTTGAGCAGTTACTTCTGGCTCACCCCCCTGAGCGCGTTGATTGCCCCTGAAGGTGAGCTTTCGGTGCTGGTGAGTGCCTATAGCGAAATTCGCATCTGGGGAATGATTCCCGCGCTCGGCTTGTATGCTGTGAATGGCTGGTTCATTGGCATTGGTGATGCTAAGACGCCATTAAAACTGATGGTATTGGTGAATTTGATCAATATCGTGGGTGATTTAGTCCTTGTGGCATGGCTCGACTACGGCGCGGTTGGTGCGGCATGGGCGACGCTTTTCGCAGAGGTAACAACGGCTTTGGCAGCGCTGCTACTTATTGCGCAAAGAAGATTCCAACTGTTTAGCCGCCGTCACGGAGCGCTACTAAAAGGCCTCAGCCGGTTTATTCAGGCTAACACCGCACTCATGGTACGCACACTCATTCTGCTTGGTTGTATCCTTTACTTTAATGCGCGCGGTGCCGCATTGGGCACCAATATCGCGGCCGCAAATGCGGTACTCTATCAACTTGTCGCACTCAGCGCTTTCTTACTCGATGCATACGCACATGCCTTAGAAACATTTGTTGGGCGATACATCGGCCAAGACGATCGCGACCAGTTTCAGCGTTTTAATCGTGTAGCGTTTCACTGGAGCGCAGGCAGTGCGATTGGCTTCTCGGTTGCCTTCGCCCTATCCGGGCCTCTATTAATTCAACTCATGACGGATCAAGCGGAGACTGTATTAACCGCAAATCAGTACCTTTGGTGGGTGGTCGTGCTGCCCATCGCCTCGGTATTGAGCTACCAATATGATGGTGTGTTTATCGGAGCGGGTGCGTTTAAAGCCATGTGTGCAGTGATGATTGCGGCAGGTCTGGTTTTCTTCGCCATCATTGCCGTCACCCAACACCTCGGCAACCACGGCTTATGGATGGCCTTTCTGGGTTTGAATCTCTCGCGAAGCATTGGGATGTGGCTGGTGTTTAAGCAGCTAGCACCAAGGTGGTTTATTTAATTGTGGCGAGATTAGACTTCCTTAAGATGTGGGTTCGGAGATTACTCTCGAGAATTGTTTTACCCAGATCCGGTAATCGTAGGCGTCAACAATCTTCATTCAGCTCAAATTTATAAAGACGCAGCTCAAACTGGGTGAATGTCGCTTAGTGCACTATCCTCATCATAAGGGTAATCATACCCAACTTTCGTCGGACGCTCTCAACTCAGTATCAGGCAGAGCTCGACAACTCGCTTATACATTCATAGAGGAGCGATCATGAAGAGTTACGTAGCTGAGTTTATTGGAACATTTTGGCTGGTACTGGGCGGCTGTGGTAGCGCTGTTTTGGCGGCGACATTCCCTGAGGTAGGTATAGGATTATTAGGCGTCTCGTTGGCCTTCGGTCTAAGCGTTCTCACCATGGCTTTTGCCATTGGTCACATCTCGGGCTGTCATTTAAATCCTGCCGTCACGCTCAGCTTGTTCGCTAGTGGGCGCTTCCCGGCTGCAAAAATACCGGGATACATCATTGCTCAGGTTGTGGGAGGCATAGCCGCAGGAGGCGTGCTTTACATGATTGCGAGCGGAGGCCCGGATTTCAATGTGGCGGACGGCTTCGCCTCTAACGGTTATGGTGAACACTCGCCAGGTGGATATTCGCTGACTTCCGCACTGATTACAGAAATCGTCATGACCCTAATGTTCGTACTCGTTATTTTAGGCGCAACCGATCAGCGAGCGCCTGCAGGGTTAGCTCCCATTGCCATTGGTTTAGCCCTTACCTTAATCCACTTAATTAGCATTCCCATTACCAATACATCCGTGAATCCAGCACGGAGTACAGGTGTCGCTGTTTTCGTGGGAGACTGGGCAACTGCGCAGTTGTGGCTATTTTGGGTGGCACCAATATTCGGCGGTTTGTTGGGCGCTGCTATCTATCGTTATATCGGAAGTTCAAGCGACTGACTTCGGTTTAGACTAGGAAGCGATGCAATCTTTTAAGGGCTTCACTTAAACACGTTGTTTTGTGGAGCCAACTCGAGACACTTACAGGTCTTTAGTCGATTAGCGTTGCGATGATGCGTGCAAATTCTCCAATTCTAAAT
>JABXIR010000071.1 GCA_013372965.1 Gammaproteobacteria bacterium | reverse complement strand
GGCATCGATCAGTAATCACTCTAAGGCGGCTAACCGCTCGGTTGGTCGCCATCTCCTCTCATGGCATACGATTACAATCCCTGAGTCAACGCGTCACCGGAATGCAATACAGTCGACAATTGTTGACGTACCGCACACTGGGTTAAGTAAAACTACTTAATATTTTGCGCCGATTAATGGCTTTTCTAGGTATTATGACTTATATTGGGGCTCTAACAATTATTATAACGCGCGTGTAAACACACAGCCCAGGAGGAATCTCAGGATGAGTATTCTATCTTTACTTGCAGTAACCATCATGGATCATGGCATTAGCAGTAAAACGATCAAAGACGACTTTCAAGCCGTTTTAGGCGATACGATTATCCATTCCGAAATGCTACCGTCGCTTGCAACGGTACTCGAGTACTGTGCGTACTTTTGGTTTGGCTCAGTTTTCGTCGCTGTGAGCTTAGGCATCATCTCTAACCTAACTCGAAAGCCCGAAGACGCATCTACTTCCAAGATGTCGACTAAGCAGGTCGTCACGTACAGCTAAAATCGACTGTATTTATTACCCGATCGCGATGGTGGTATCACCGTGACGGAGACGAGCGTGTGTTCTTCAATCCTCAGCATTGCGGTGTCGTTTGAGTCGGTGTAGCGTATAGGGCATCAACCCATAAACATTATAAGATGCTCAGCTATGAAGAAATGGATGTTGGCCGTAGGCTTGCTTTGTCTTGTTGTACTCACTGCCTTTTGGTTTTCCCTCGACCGCGATGTGCGTCGCTTAATCCTCACCACCCCGACCGATAGAGACCTCTTATTTTGGACCGATGATCAGCGCGATTATGCGTTTCGTGTGCTCGATAAGGTGCCGTTGTTGGCGAAGTCGCGCGTTATTTCCAGTGGTGTCGACGTACTGGAATTACCCAGTGGCGCGCCCATTGAACTCGATATTAATTTAACTGAATACATAGACGCTCAGCGTGTGTCTGGGTTAGTGATTGTTCACAACGGTGAAATCCGTCACGAGAGCTATCATCGCGGTTTCTCCGACTCGGGTCGTTGGACCAGCTTTTCCGTAGCGAAGTCGCTGACCTCAACCTTAGTGGGTGCTGCCATTCAAGACGGTTACATTGAATCAATCGAAGATCCGGTATCGAAGTACTTGCCCGACTTAACGGGTTCGGCGTACGACGACGTGTCCATTCGTCAGTTACTTACCATGACCTCAGGCGTTCGCTGGAACGAGGATTACGGCGATCCTAACTCGGATGTCGCACAGTTTAACAATCATATTCCTGAGCCTGGTGTTGACGCGACGATCAGCTATATGCGTCGACTTGAACGCGAGGCACCAGCTGGCGAACGTTGGGTGTATAAAACCGGTGAGACCAACTTAATCGGTCTGTTGGTGAGCCAATCAACGGGAAAAACACTCGCCGACTATCTGTCTGAGAAAATATGGATACCGTTTGGTATGGAAGCGGATGCCTCGTGGTTGCTGAGTTCGTCGGGCCAAGAGATCAGTGGCTGTTGCATTCAAGCCACAATTCGTGACTACGCTCGTGTGGGCCTGTTTATGCTGAGTGGTGGTCAGGTGAACGGTGAGTCGGTGGTTCCAGAGAATTGGTTTGACCAAGCGACTGCGAATCAAGTCGCTCCGTTGGGCGGCGACTATGGTTACGGCTATCAATGGTGGACGCTTGACGATGGTGCCTATTTGGCTCGTGGCATTTTCGGTCAAGGCATCTTCATCGATCCTGCTCGAAATCTGGTGATTGCGTCAAATGGGAATTGGCCGGTGGCGAGTGATGGTGCGCTCTTAGCCGAACGACTGGCGTTTTATCGCACGGTTCAAGCGGCAATTGATGCCGAGTCGCTAGCGGACGGCTCCGAGGAGTAATCGGTGATCGCGTGCTGAGGTGAGTCTTTGGTGTGAGTTTCGGCGTAATACGCTAGAATCGCGGATTCAAAGGCACTGAAATAACACTCGGATAATCGACATCATGATGCAACGCGTATATCGCTGGTTTGAGGCTTGGACAACGCCCTATCCCAGTCGACAGCCCAATACCATTCCCAATACCTTAGTGGGATTTTGCCGCTACTTTACCCGTGGCTTTGAAAAGCCTTTATTGATCATGGCGTTTTTGAGTGCGGTGATTGCGGCGTTTGAAGTGGCACTATTTAACTTCGTCGGTACGCTTGTGGACTGGATGGCGTTGTATGGCAAAGAGCAGTTCTGGGCTGCAAAAGGCGATGTCCTAATGATCGTTGGCGCGTTTATTTTACTGGGAGCGCCGCTGATGGTAGGTATTCATTCCTTGCTATCACACCAAAGCTTGCTTGGAAATTACCCGATGGCCATTCGCTGGTTGTCGCACAAACATCTTCTAAAACACAGTATCAGCTTCTATCAAAAAGATTTTGCGGGCCGCATCGCCACGAAAGTCATGCAAACCTCGTTGGCCGTTCGCGAGTCAGTAATGAAATTACTGGATGTCGCCGTCTATGCGCTCGTGTATATGACGTCGATCATTGTGGTGATGGCGGCTGCCGATCTGGTGTTGATGGTACCGATGCTGGTTTGGTTACTAAGCTACGCTGGCATCTTGTTCTATTACATTCCACGTCTAAAAAAAGTCTCTATGGAACAGGCCGATGCGCGCTCGCAAATGACTGGCCGAATCGTCGACACCTATTCGAATATTGCCACCGTTAAGTTGTTCTCGCATACATCACGAGAAACGGCTTACGCCAAAGAGTCGATGGACGGATTTTTGGTCACGGTGCATCGGCAGATGCGTTTAGTGACCGGCTTAAACTTTTGGGTAGAAGCAGCGAACTATCTGCTCTTATTTACCGTAGCCGCGTTGTCGATTTTGTTGTGGACCAACGGTGACCTCGCGGTGGGTGCGATTGCTGTGGGTTTAGCGTTGGTGCTGCGCCTCAACGGTATGTCTCACTGGATTATGTGGGAAGTGTCGAGTCTGTTCGAGAATATTGGCACGGTGGCTGATGGCATGGAGACCCTCACCAAGCCGCTACCCAAAGAACCGAACGAGCCCCAAGAGGTTAAGGTGAGTAAAGGAGCAATTCGCTTCGATCAGGTCGAATTCTCTTACGACGATCAATCGGCGGTTATCGAACAGTTGTCGCTGGCGATTGAGGGCGGCGAAAAAATTGGTTTGGTGGGGCGCTCCGGGGCAGGTAAGTCGACGTTGGTCAATCTACTGTTGGGATTTTATCCGCTCGAGAAGGGTGTTATCTCAATCGATGGGCTCGATATCAAAGAAGCAAGTCACGAGTCGCTGCGCTCGAAGATCGGTATGATTACCCAAGATACCTCGTTGTTGCATCGCAGCATTCGCGAAAATATCTTATACGGTCGACCCGATGCGAGTGAAGACGACCTCATAAAAGCCACCAAACAAGCCCATGCATACGAGTTCATTCAAAACCTAGTAGATGACAACGGCAACCGTGGTTTCGACGCTCAGGTGGGAGAGCGGGGCGTTAAACTTTCGGGAGGGCAGCGTCAGCGCATCGCCATTGCACGTGTTCTGTTGAAGGACGCGCCAATTTTGGTCATGGATGAGGCAACCTCTGCACTCGACTCGGAAATCGAACAAGCCATCGGTGAGAGTCTATCTCAGCTCATGGAAAACAAAACCGTCATCGCCATCGCGCACCGCTTGTCGACTATT
>JABXIR010000253.1 GCA_013372965.1 Gammaproteobacteria bacterium | reverse complement strand
TCTTTCAAAACAACGGGCAGGTCGTTGAACTGTACGTTAAATCGATCTATCAGAGTGATCTATACGGCTTTATCGAGGTGGAAGAGTATCTTTTCGGACAAAAAAGCTCGGTGGTGCTCGATCCAACAGAAGATAAGTTGCGTTCGGAGTTTGCCAACGTTAAGCGATCTTATATTCCGATGCAGCACATTATCCGCATCGATGAGGTAGAGCACGTTGGACAGGTAAAAAGTGTGAAAGCTGAGGGTGGCGCCACGGTGTCTGTGATGCCGCCTCGAGCGAAGCCGCTCTCATAGCAACGTAATCTAGGAACATTCTTTCAGTGTGACATTGGTCTTGAACTAGCCGGCGCCGTGAGAAACAAATCGCCACGCGATAAAACGTGATCGTTTGCTGCCTTGCGCCATCTCGATGATGCGATAGCGACAACCCGACATTTTTTTCAGTGTGTTAATGATAGCGGGCATATCCTCTTGTTTGGCCACGAGTGAGGTAAACCACTTCACTTGAGAAGCGAATTTCACGCTCTCTCGAATCATTTGGCTCACGAACCAAACCTCGCCACCGTCACACCAAAGTTCGTTATTGTTACCGCCGAAATTCAGACCAACGGGCATTTTTTTACGCTTATGGCGGCTGAGTTGACGCGTTTTTCGCTGGCTGCCTGCATTCGCTTCTTCGGCGGAGCGGTGGAACGGTGGATTACAGAGTACGGCGTCGAACTGTTCGTCGGAGTGTATTATTCCGCTTAAAATCGCCTTAGGGTTTATTTGGTGACGTAACTCGATTCGACTGCTCAATTCGTTTTTGACGATTAATTCCCGCGCATTCGATAGTGCATCGGCATTGATATCCGAGCCAACCACCTGCCAACCGTAACTGTGCTGACCGATGATCGGGTAGATGAGGTTAGCCCCCGTTCCGATATCCAGTACACGAATGTTGGGGTTGTAGTTCGGTTCGTCTAATAAGTCTGCGAGGTGGTGAATATAGTCCGCTCGTCCGGGAATGGGAGGGCAGAGAAAACCTTTGGGGATGTCCCAGTGCGCCACCCCATAACAGTGCTTCAATAACGCGGTATTAAGCGCGACAACCGCGGATGGATTGGCAAAGTTTATGGTTTTTTCACCCACCGGGTTGCGCTGGATAAAACCCACTAATGGTTTATGGGTTTTACCCAAGGCAAAAAGGTCGTAGCGCCCGCGATGGGGGTTTCTTGGGTGTAGTGGCGATTTTTGACTCATTGGCAGATAGTAGCACCTTTGGGTTAAATCGAGTAAGCCCATTGGGCTGAAACATGAGCGAAAAGGACACCTGTTACGCGCCGTTGTTGGTTTGAGCCGACCTGCGATTATGGAGGCGGCGATTAGAGCCGTTACTATCAATGCGGCATGGCAATGCTTCTCGGAGCAAGAAGTTGGGAGCTTAGAGGTGGGTAAGTTGGCCGATCTAGTGATTCTCGAGAGAGACCCTCGTTCAGTTGCGCCGAATGAGATTGCCGAAATTAAAGTATTCGAGACTTGGCTCGACGGAAATCCCGTGTATAGGAGCGCTTAACGGGCTGAGTCTGCGTGTTTAAAACAAACAGCGGCGACTGTGAGCACAGTCGCCTCATACGGCGCTCGAATTACTCGGCGATTGCGATTTGAGCTGCGACGCAAAATACCTGCATCGCCTGTTCGAGCTCCTCAAGCGTCGGGAACGAAGGCGCGATGCGAATTACCTGATCTTTTGGATCTTTGCCATACGGGTGGGTAGCACCAGCTGGGGTTAGCTTGACACCCGCTTCCCCTGCCAGTTGTGCAATTCGACTTGCGGTACCCTCTGGCCCGTAAAAGGTGATGAAGTAGCCACCTTTTGGCGTATCCCAACGACATCCATCGATATGTCCGAGCGATTCAGACAGCGTGTTTAAAACACAATCGACGCGAGGCTTTAAAATGGCTGCGTGACGAGCCATGTGTTGCTCCAGTGATGTGTGTTGGGTGAAGAAGCGAATGTGTCGTTCTTGATTGACTTTATCAGGGCCGATCGACGCAATACCTAAGCGTGCTTTGAACCAGCTAAGGTTGGTCGTTGAAGCGGCCAAGAAAGCGAGGCCCGAGCCCGCATGTGTGATCTTCGAAGTACTGGCGTAGCACCATAGATGATCGACTGCGTTTAGACGCTCGGCCTCCTGCCATATTGACAGAAGTTCGTCGACATCGTTTGGGTCGAAGTGGTGAACTGCGTAGGCATTGTCCCAGAAGATGTCAAAGTCATACTGTTTCGCGAGCTCGACCAAACCTGTGACGCATGCATCGCTAAAGGTGATGCCCGTTGGATTTTGATATTTTGGAACACACCAAATTCCGCGAATAGAGCTGTCGGCTTCTAGTTGCGCCTTGATGGCGTTTAGGTCTGGTCCTTCCACAGTCATGTCGATGTTGATCATGTCGATGCCGAGTTCCTCACAGATCGCGAAGTGTCGATCGTAACCGGGGACAGGGCACAAGAATTTGATGTCGCCTTTCCAGCGCTCGTCGAACATGCGCTTAAACGACAGTGTTTGATACATAAGAGTCAAACTGGCGTTACCGCCGACTAGAACTTGTGAGGCTGGAACGTCGAGTAGTTCAGCACCGAGCGCTTTAGCTGCTGCTAAACCGTCGAGACCACCGTAATTTCGGGTGTCTGTGCCGTCGCTGCTTTTATAGTTCCCACTGAGAATGCCGTCGATGGTATCGGCTAATGCCAACTGTTCACTGCTTGGCTTACCGCGTGTGATGTCGAGTGACAACTTAGCGTCGATAAAAGCTTGATGCTGTTGCTGAAGATCAGCGAGAGAGGGTAACGATTTGCTCATCGTAAAATGTCCTTAAGAACAAGTGGGAACCATAATGCCGACAGTGTCTTACGGTAGGCGCACAAGCGCAAATGACTTTCACTAATTGTAGTTATAAGTTTTAGGCACGTGTCAGAGTTCGTCATATTTGTCGACGTTTTGATCATCTTGAGTACGACTCAATGTCATTTTCCTTTGGTTTACTAAGTCATGTAAACACCCACTGACTTGAATGACTGAGGAGAACATCCCATGAAGAAATTTACCCGCACAATATTAGCAACCGCACTTTTGAGTACAGCCGCAGTATCGGCTTCAGCTGATGAGCGCGATGGCGCAATGATGGCCAAGCAAGGCGCGACCTTTATGGGAACTGCTGTAGCAGGTGCCGCTGTTGCAGGTCCCTTTGGATTTATCGGCGGCGCACTGATTGGCGCTTACTTTGCCGAGAATATCGAGGCGGCCGAGCGAGAAGAGCAAACGGTTGCACAACTCGCCATCACCAATCGAGAACTGCGTGAGGTTGAAGCTCAACTGGGCGAAGCGAGATATACCATTTC
>JABXIR010000167.1 GCA_013372965.1 Gammaproteobacteria bacterium | reverse complement strand
CCCGTGAATTTCTTCGCGTGCAAGTGCTGATTTAGGATCGCCGATAATGTGGCTTGAATCGCTGCATTGATAAGAAAGCCAAACGCTACGATGGAGGAAGCGATGTGGATGACCATGTCGGAACTCAAATCACTGACCGGTATCAAAACGTCTGAGGGTAGCAGTAGCATCGCGAGTAGGGCGACAGCTGTAATCGGGCTCAGAACCCCACCGAGGCTCGCCGTGGGATACTTGCGTGAGGCAAGTAAAATAACGCACATTGCCCCAACCGTAGTGGCGGCGATGAAACTGAACACGCCGATATTGATTGCGTAGCCATCGAATAGCGTTAAAGAGACTGAGTAAGTGGCTAAAACGGTCGCGAGTAACAAGCCAATAAATGTACGACGAATAGGGAGCTGCTTACCTTTGCTGAGGGCGAGCATTTGATTAAACCCGATGCTGCTGTAGAGTGCTGCTGCAATGACAACGGTGAATTGAATCATAGTTATATTCTGTCGTTGAGTTCGATTAGAGCTCAGTATCGCATACATTGTTTAAATTAGGGAATGGCTACGTTGATGCCTTTCGAAAAGCGAAGGCGGTCGTTGTTGTTGTCACCTTCCGACGCTTTGCGGTTTCAAACGATGCCAACTTTGCTTTTAGCTGTTACAATGCGTGTTTAGTTTCGAGTTAATTGGTTGTATTCCCATGTTTGATTCATTATCGGATCGTTTATCCCATTCGCTTCGCGCCATTCAGGGCAAGGCGAAGCTTAGCGAAGACAATATTAAGGACACGTTGCGTGAGGTGCGAAGAGCACTGTTAGACGCCGACGTTGCATTGCCTGTTGTAAAAACCTTTGTCGACCAGGTTAAAGAAAAAGCGCTGGGTGTTGAGGTTTCCAAAAGTCTGAATCCAGGGCAGCAATTTCTCAAAATTGTAAATGACGAATTAACGGCGGTGATGGGCGAGGCAAATGAGTCGCTCAACTTAAAAGTCGCACCTCCAGCCGTCGTCTTGATGGCGGGTCTTCAGGGCGCGGGTAAAACAACGTCGACTGCGAAACTTGCCAAATATCTCATCGAGCGTGAAAAGAAAAAAGTGATGGTAGTGTCTGCCGACGTGTACCGTCCAGCAGCCATCAAACAGCTCGAGACACTTGCCGAAGAAGTCAACGCAATTTTTCATCCGTCGACCATTGAGCAAGCTCCGATTACGATCGTTGAGTCTGCGATTGATGCCGCTAAAAAAGCACACGCAGACGTTCTTCTTGTCGATACGGCGGGCCGCTTAGCAATCGACGAGCAAATGATGAGCGAAATTAAGTCGCTCCATCAGGCGGTTAACCCAATTGAAACGCTGTTTGTCATTGACGCCATGATTGGCCAAGATGCAGTCAATACAGCTCAGGCCTTTAATGAGGCACTACCGCTGACTGGTATCATCCTGACCAAAACTGACGGCGATGCGCGAGGCGGTGCCGCCTTGTCCGTGAGACAGGTTACCGGCAAACCGATTAAGTTCATTGGTGCGGGCGAAAAAGTAGAGGCGCTTGAGCCTTTCCACCCAGATCGAATCGCTTCTCGTATCTTGGGCATGGGCGACATGCTCACCATGATCGAAGAGGCCGAGCGCAAGCTCGACAAGCAAAAAGCCGAGAAGCTCGCTAAGAAGCTCAGTAAGGGCAAGAAATTCGACCTCGAAGATCTTCGTGATCAGCTTCAGCAAATGCAAAACTTGGGCGGCCTTGCCGGCATTGTCGACAAGCTCCCAGGAATGGGGCAAATTGGCCAGATGGCGCAAAACCCTGAGGTTACTAAGCAGTTCAAGCGAATGGAGGCATTGATCGACTCGATGACCCCCGCTGAACGTCGTAATCCAGATGTACTAAATGGCTCGCGTAAAAAGCGAATTACCGCTGGCTCAGGTACACAGATACAAGATTTAAACCGCCTGCTGAAGCAACACAAGCAGATGTCGAAAATGATGAAAAAAGTCGGCAAAAAAGGCGGCATGGATAAGATGATGAGAGGCATGGGTGGAATGCCAGGCGGAATGCCAGGAATGCCACCAGGCGGCAAACTTCCAGGTGGTGGAGGCTTTCCAGGCTTCTAATATCGGCCGCTAACGTAAGCCGATTTACCTACAATTCTAGTCAGATACCAAAGTCGGTTAACAAGGCTTTGCATCTGTTATCATTTTTCCGTATGATAGCGCGCCTTGGAGCTGTGTATAGCGCATGGTTCTGGGGTTTAACTTAAGTGGTTTGCACATTTTTGTGCTTTTATTACAGGATACGTATTCGCATGGTTACTATTCGACTAGCACGTGGTGGTTCTAAAAAGCGCCCGTTCTATCACCTTACCGTTACAGACGTACGCAAGTCGCGTGACGGCCGTTTTATCGAGCGCGTTGGATTTTTCAACCCAGTAGCTCGTGGCCAAGAAGAGCGTCTTCGTGTCGACAACGACCGCGTTGAGTACTGGTTGAGCCAAGGTGCACAGCCAACTGATCGTGTTAAAAAGTTGTTGAAAGAAGCGAAGTAAGTTCGCCGTCCCTATGAATAATCCAAACAATCGGATCGCCGTAGGGAAGATCACCTCGGTATTTGGGGTGAAAGGTTGGGTAAAGGTGTATTCCTATACCACACCAATTGAAAATATATTTAGTTATCAACCTTGGGAAATCGAATTGCCTTCGGGTAAAACGACCATCAAGGTTGACCAGTGGCAGAAGCACGGCAAAGGGTTAATCGCCCATATCGCTGGTGTGGATGACCGTGACGACGCGCAACAGTACTGTCAGCGCGAGTGCACAGCGAACATTGAATCGCTGCCACCACTCGAAGAGGGAGAGTACTACTGGAGTCAGCTGATGGGTTTAAGCGTTGTAACAACGTTTAACGGTTCTGAGGAATTGATCGGCAAAGTTCAGCGTATGGTGGAAACCGGCGCTAACGACGTTTTAGTAGTACGCGGCTGTAAAGGTAGCATCGATGATAAAGAGCGCCTTATTCCCTATGTTGATCAGTTTATCCTCGCTGTCGACGTCGAAACGGGCATCATGAAGGTCGACTGGGATCCCGAGTTTTAATCGTGTCTGAACACGATGAAAAGCGTTATGGGATAGTAACCATCTTTCCGGAGATGTTTGCCGCTATATCGGAGAACGGTGTTTCCGGTCGCGCAATCAAAAACGGGAAGATGAGTTTACAAACTTGGAATCCGCGTGATTTCACGCAGGACCGACACAAAACGGTCGATGATCGTCCTTATGGCGGTGGCCCAGGCATGTTAATGATGGCTGAACCACTTAAGAAGGCGATTGAAGCGGCAAAGTTGTGGGCGGGCAGTGATGCCAAGGTAATTTATTTGTCCCCTCAGGGGCGACCGTTTAATCAGCACGCTGTGCAAGATTTTGCGGAACAATCCAGCTTGATTTTTGTAGCTGGTCGTTATGAAGGTGTTGATGAGCGTCTCATTAACACAATGGTAGACGAAGAATGGTCTATCGGTGATTACGTGCTGAGTGGCGGTGAGCTAGGTGCTATGGTGATGATCGATGCTATATCGAGAATGATCCCAGGCGTGTTAGGTCACAGACAGTCAGCAGAGCAAGACTCGTTTTCGGACGGTCTGCTCGATTGCCCCCATTATACCCGTCCGGAGGTTTATGAGGGTCGATCGGTTCCAGAGGTCTTACTTTCTGGGAATCACGAAAGAATTCGGACATGGCGATTAAAGCAGTCACTCGGTCGTACGTATACGCGACGCCCTGAATTGCTTGAGCGTCTGAAGCTGAGTGACGAGCAGCAACGTTTACTTGATGAATACATCGACGAAACGAAATCGTGAATGAATAGATAGGTTTGGCAGATATGCCATGCCGAGCAAGTCATTAATAGGAGCACTGAAATGAGCGCCAACAAAATTATTGCACAGCTTGATGCTGAGCAAATGAGCAAAGAAGTACCGAGCTTCGGCCCTGGTGACACTGTCGTTGTTCAAGTTAAGGTTAAGGAAGGTAACCGCGAGCGTCTTCAGGCGTTCGAAGGTGTTGTTATCGCTAAGCGTAACCGTGGTCTGAACTCTGCGTTCACTGTACGTAAGAT
>JABXIR010000105.1 GCA_013372965.1 Gammaproteobacteria bacterium | reverse complement strand
GCTTCAGGATGACCCAGCGCGGTTTGAATACTTGCTGAATCTTTGCCAAAAATGAGTGGCACTACGTTGAGTGATTCTAGGCGCTTGGCGAGTGGCGCAAAATCACCACCTTTCGCCAAACCTCCCAGCAAGAGAAACACAGGTATGGTATCTAGTCCGCTGAGTGCGGCAAGCGTCGCTGCTACGTTGGTGGCTTTCGAGTCATTAACGAATCGTACCGAGCCACTGCGAGCAACTTCGACACATCGATGATCGAGGGGCTGGTAGTCTATTATGGCTCTTGCCGCTCGCTCTACATCCCCGCCTAGCGACTCTACCAGAGCAAACACTGTTGCTACATTAGTGATGTTATGGAGACCAACAACTTTGAGGTCGGATGCCTTGAGGTATCGAGTAAACCCCCGACACACCCAAATGTCATCGTCACGGTTGATTACTCCCCATTCATTTAGGTCGGGTGCGCCGCTGCGGAATCGAATTTGTCTACGTTCCGAAACACTTAATGGCACCGTCAGCGGATCATCAGCATTAACGACTGCGCGGTTTGCACCTTTGTAAACCTTAAGCTTCGACTGATGATAACGACGCATATCACCATAGCGATCTAAGTGATCTGGCGACACATTTAGGATGGTTGCTACGTCACTGCGAACAACGTCTAGGAGGTCGAGCTGAAACGAACTTATCTCAACCACTGCACACTCTGGTGAGTCAGTTAAAAGAAGGTCTAGTACAGGGGTACCAAAATTACCACAGGGCTGCGATCGAATCCCCTGACTATTAAGAACGAACGCCAACATGTCCGTTACTGTCGACTTTCCATTAGTGCCCGTGATAAGCGCAATCTTTCCGCTGAAATGTTCTAAAAAAAGCTCAACATCACTTCGTATTTGTCCGCCGAGAGATCGGTACTCCGCAAATACGCCTGAAGTCGAGTCTATCCCGGGGCTAACGAAAATTTCACTGTACTGCCGCAACCTCTCTAGGGAGGGAGCTTCAATAAATGTGTCTTTGCAATGCATGAATTCCGCGTCATCAAGAGACAGTGGACGGTCATTAATCAGCGAGTAGGCTTGGCCCTTCGCTTCGAAAAAGCGAGCGACCGACTGCCCTGTCACTCCAAACCCAACAATGAGACGCGAAACCGACGACGCGATAATATCCATATTAACGTAACTTCAAGGTACTCAGACCCGCCAAAACCAACACAAGAGTAATGATCCAAAAGCGTACGATCACCTTAGGTTCAGCCCAACCTTTCAATTCAAAGTGGTGATGAAGCGGCGCCATGCGGAACACACGCTTACCCGTTGTCTTGAAGCTCGCAACCTGAATGATGACCGAGAGTGTTTCGATGACGAAGATCCCGCTCATAATAAAGAACACGATTTCTACACGAACAATGACAGCAATTACTCCCAAAGCGGCACCTAGAGCCAGTGCACCGACGTCACCCATAAATACTTGTGCGGGGTAGGTATTGAACCACAAGAAACCTAAGCCTGCGCCAACGATTGCACCGCAAAAAATCACCAGCTCGCCCGTTCCTGGGATGTAATGCATCAAGAGGTATTCGGATAACACGCTGTTACCTACAACATAGGCAAAAATACCCAACGCTGACGCGATCATCACGGTTGGCATAATCGCCAAACCGTCAAGTCCGTCGGTTAGATTCACGGCATTTGAACTCCCCACCATCACAAAGTAAGACACTAAAATGAATGTAAGTCCCAGCGGAATGTAAGCATCTTTCAAAAACGGGAAGAACAGCTGAGTCGACGCTGGAGTATCTGCCATCATGTAGAGCACGATCGCAGCACTCAAGCCAACAGCACTCTGCCAGAAATATTTCCAGCGAGCCGGCAAACCTCTCGGATTTTTCTCGACAACCTTTCGATAATCGTCAACCCAACCGATTGCACCAAAACCCAGTGTGGTCAGCAGAACGACCCAAAGATACGGATTGGAGAGATCACCCCAAATCAGCGTCGAAAGCGAAATCGACAGCAAAATAAGGGCCCCGCCCATCGTCGGAGTACCCGACTTCGCCAGGTGAGTCTGTGGACCATCATCCCGAACCGCCTGCCCTATCTGCAATCTTTGCAAAGAGCGAATTAACGCCGGCCCTAAAAGTAGCGAAATAAACAACGCGGTTACCGCGCTGAGAATTGCCCTCAGTGTCAGGTATTTTAAGACACCTAACACGGGGAATTGATCCGCGAACAACTCAACTAACCACAACAACATGCTCTATCCTTTTTCGATTAACTGGCGTACAACGGCTTCCATGTGCGCACTGCGTGAGCCTTTAACAAGTATAGCGATCGACGGCTTAACACTTCTCTTCAACTCGTCAATCAAGTCCGACTGATTTTGGAAGTGCGTCGCATTTTCTCCGAACGCCTCCGCCATCCATTTGGCTAATTCACCCACCGTGAATAACCGAGCGACGCCCGAATCCTTAGCGTACTGCCCTATTTGTTTGTGCATAGCGACTTCATCCTCGCCAAGCTCCGCCATATGACCACTCACCAACCAAGCCTCTTTACCGAGAGAAACAAGGCTGTCGATGGCTTTCTGCATCGAGCCAGGATTTGCATTATATGTATCATCGATTAGCACAATATCACCGGGTAATCGACTGACGTTCATACGACCCGATGCCGAAACAAATGACGCCAATCCTCGCTCGATCGAAGTCAACGATGCCCCGACTAGCATGGTCAACCCTGCCGCTACGAGCGCATTATGCACGTTGTGCACACCGATCACTGGTAAAGCAATCGATGTCATTCCGTCTGGGGTACTCAGAATAAAATTAGCTGTCCCGTCTTTGGTTAACTGAATATCCGTCGCGCTGATATCGAGTCGCTTGTCGTCACCGATCCCCACGAGCACATGATCAGTGGTTGCTGCTCGCCCAGTAAAATCATCTAGATAGGGCGAATCTGCAACAAACACGCATGCCCCGGACGGACGGACTCCCTGATAGATTTCGCCCTTTGTATCTGCGACGGCCTCGACGCTCCCAAAGCCCTCAATATGGGCCTCCAAAACATTATTTACTGCGACGACATCGGGCTGTGCAATTTCACACAAATAGCTGATGTCATGGGGTTTTGCGGCGCCCATTTCTACCACCGCATATTCGGTCGTTTCGCTAATCGATAAGACCGTTTTTGGCACCCCTATTTCGTTATTGAAATTAGCGTGAGTAAACACCGTTTCACCCTGCTGAGCCAATATTGAAGCGCACATCTGCTTTACAGTTGTTTTACCAGCCGAACCCGTTATAGCAACAATTTTGACCTCTAGGGAGTTTCGATAACCATTCGCGAGTTGCCCATATGCACGCAAAGTATCAGCGACCAATAGTTGAGGAACGGAAACTTCCGGAATGATCTTCTCAACAACGATCGCGATGCACCCACTGTCTTGAGCCTGTAGACAAAAATCATGGCCATCAAATCGTTCACCTCGAAGGGCAATAAATAATGAACCGTCCGCCACTTCACGCGTGTCAGTCGTGACCGACCTAACCTCAACTGAGTCGCCAATAAGCTCAGCGCTCATCCAGGCTGCTGCATCATTCAGCGTAAAGACTTTCATTGGCGGCCTCGGCGCTTAGAAAGTGACGAGTGGATCGCTTTAAACTCCGACCAAGGCACTTTTTTATTATTAACATCAATGTAATCTTCGTGACCCTTGCCCGCGACGATGACAATATCGCCCTGCCGCGCATTTTGGATGGCGTAGTCAATCGCTTGGGCTCGATCTTTAATACGATTCACTTTGTCAGCGTCTTTAAAACCCGCCATGGCATCGTCTAAGATCAATTCTGGGTTTTCGGTACGCGGGTTATCCGATGTAAGAACCGCATAGGCCCCGCTTAACTCAACTGCGCGCGCCATCTCAGGTCGTTTTCCCCGGTCACGATCGCCACCACAACCGAAAACACACCAGACTCTTCCCTCAGTGTGGAACGCTGCTGAATTCAATACTTGAGTTAATGCATCCGGCGTATGTGCGTAATCGACGGCGACACCAATATCATGCCCATCAACAAGCTCCATGCGCCCTGACACCGGTTTAAGTTGCTCTAGCGCCTCAACGATTCTTGGACCGGGAATACCATCAAACCAGAGCTGAGCGAAAACGCCTAGCAAATTGTAAACATTAAACTGCCCCATTACCGATACAGAAACGGACAATTGGCCATCCGGATAATGGATTTCGAAGCAAAGACCGCTTGTGAGATATCTAATATTCGTTGCTCTGAACTGACTATCTTCACCAAGACCATACGTCAGCGCATCGGGATAACGAGCAAACAACTTGCGCCCGTAGGTATCATCAATATTGATAATTCGGCACTTTAAAGACGGCCATTCAAACAATTTAGCCTTACTTTCGAAATAACTTTCCATCGAACCGTGATAGTCGAGGTGATCACGAGTGAGATTGGTGAAATGAGCCGAATCGAACGGAAGATCGTTTACCCGACCTTGATCTAACGCGTGACTCGACACTTCGATCGACACCGCATCCGTCCCTAAGCGATCTAATCGAGCCAACAACGATTGTGTTTCAACTGCACCCGGAGTGGTCAAGCCGGTGTCAATATGTGTATGGGTCGGGAGGTGCAACACGCCGAGCGTACCAATCGTAGCGGCGGTGACGTTTAAAAATTGACGACACTCCGCTATCCATACTGTTGTCGAGGATTTGCCGTTGGTACCGGTCACCGCCGTCAAATTAGGGTATGTGAAATCAAGCAAACTATGTACAACTTCGCTGATCTTATGCCGTATGTCTGGCACCACTAAGGTGGGTAGCTCACAGTCCACAAATGACTCAGTTATCAGTGCGATCGCTCCGCTTCGCTTGGCGTTCTCGATATAACTGTGACCGTCTCGATCGTGTCCACGTATGGCAACGAAAACCGATCCCGGCCGCACCCGTCGACTGTCACTTGTAATCAACTCGATCGACGTTGAGTCAATCACCCGTTTAAATTCATCTACCGTTGTGCAATACATGACTATCGCAAAGTCTCTCTTGTGGGTGGAACGTTTAATAATCTTAAAGCATCAGCCATAACACGACCGAATGCCGGAGCAGCAACTTGGCCTCCGAAGTGTCCGCCTGCCGTCGGCTCATCAATGACAATTACGGCGGCCAGCCGGGGACGATCGGAAGGAGCAACACCGGCGAAAAGCGCCGTATAGGAATCACCCAAATAGCCCCCGCGGCCAACTTTATGCGCAGTACCTGTTTTTCCCGCTATATCATACCCCGGAATCTGAGCACCTCTGCCTGACCCTTCATCACTGGTGACTGTCGACATCATTTCAATAATGGCTTGTGCCGTTTGGGGACTTGTGACACGGACGTTATCTCGACTGAAATCATAATCCTCGTCGATCAGATGAAGTGGTGGGCGTACCCCTTGATTAGCCAATGTCGCATAGGCCCCGACCAATTGCGTCGCTGTCACGTTAAATCCATATCCGAACGCGAAATTCGCTCGTTCGATGTCTCGCCATTCAAACCGATCCGGAATGACGCCGATACTCTCACCGGGGAAAGAGGCCCAAGTCTGCTGACCAAAGCCAAACTGATAAAAACGATCTCTGACATCATTCGGGTCAAGCTCTAGGGCAATTTTAGTGGTACCAACCTGACTTGATTTAGTAATGATGCGCGTCAGGGTCATATCACCGTAATTCACTGGATCAAGTAGCGTCTTCCCATCGACGACAATCCAGCCAGGAGCCGTAGATATCACGGAATCAGCCGTAAATTGACCACTGTCCAATGCATAACTCATTGTCAACGGCTTGGCCGTGGAGCCAGGCTCGAACACATCCGTCAGTGCACGGTTTCGGGTGGTGCCTGGAATGAACGATGCACGATTATTCGGATTAAACGACGGCTGATTAGCCATCGCCAAAATCTCTCCGTTAGTGATATCTACCACGACTATCGATCCACCGCTTGCTTGGTGACGGGTGACCGCTGCCTTCAACTCACGATACGCGATATACTGAAGACGCATATCGATGGTGAGGCGAACATTCTCGCCAGCTTCGGCCGGCGCAGTTTGCCCTAAGTCTCGGATCGTATTACCGAGAAGGTCGCGAACAACCGTTCGTTGGCCAGCATGCCCCGACAGCCGCTCATTGAGTAACAATTCTACACCTTCCTGGCCGTTATCATCGATGTCGGTGAACCCGACGACGTGAGCCGCTACTTCACCGGCTGGATAATAACGTTGATATTCTGTTTGCCCTCTAACGCCAGGAATACGAAGCGCAAGCACTTCGTCACCCTGCGGCGGTGGTAGCTTGCGAACGATGTATAAGAATTGTCGGTTACGTGCGTTCTCTACCCGCTGTTTCAATTCGGCAGAATTCAGACCTGCCGAACCCGCGAGACGCTCAAGTAGCGCTTCTCGCTCACTTGAATCTACCGTCGAAAAGAAGCGCCTTGGATTCATGACAATCGTAGTCATCGGTGTCGACACCGCCAAGGGATCACCGTTACGGTCGGTAATCATGCCGCGAAACGCTGGAATTTCTTCTGTACGAACGGAGCGAGCATCACCTTGTCGCTGAAGAAACGAGTATCCCTGTTCTGCTTGGGGCAAAACTTGCAGTACGGTGAAGCGCACTATTAGGGCGATTGGCAGCATCGCTAAGACGATTGAAACCAGTACGAAGCGAGATTTGAAATAAGTATTCTGCGAGATCGTCTCTTTCGAACGTTTACGTTTGGCCGTCATGGACGAATCACCTGGATTTCCTCAACCTCAGGAACGCGCATACCAAGTTCGGCAACCGCCCGCTCTTCAATTCGAGCGGGCGTCACCAAAGAAGAGCGCTCGATGAGTAATTGGCCCCGCTGTATCTCGAGGGCGAGACGAAGCTCTTGAAGCTGATGCAACCGCTCATTCATTAGACGCAACTCATGCGCATCACTCGCAACACGTAGCGAAGACACTGCAATTAAGGCAAGTAATGATAAAACTGTAACTACAGAGCGTGTGTTCATTATCGTTTTTTCGCAATTCTCATAACCGCACTTCGAGAGCGCGCATTCTCAGTAATTTCAGTTGCCGAAGCTTTTATCGCTTTACTAAGTGCTTCCAGAGGCCCTGATGGTAAATCCCCTACAATTGGAACCCCTTTCGGCACCTTAGCAGGCCTAGAGTGATCGCGAATAAAATGCTTAACGATTCGATCCTCAAGCGAATGGAACGAAATCACCACCAAACGACCGCCGCTGATAAGCGCTTCTAAAGATTGTGCTAAAACCCGTTCTACATCGCCAAGCTCGTCATTCACAAAGATTCGTATCGCCTGGAAAACACGTGTTGCTGGGTGTTTATTCTTATCTTTCTTTGGCGTACCTGCCTCGATAACCTTTACCAATTGAGTTGTTGTCGTAATCGGAGCTACATCTCGAGCACGCAAGATTGCTGATGCGATCGGACTAGCGAACTTCTCTTCACCATAGACCCTAAATGCACGCGCAAGTTCACCATGCTCGGCAGTATTCACCCAGTCCGCAGCAGATTGCCCGCTCGTAGAATCCATACGCATATCTAATGGCCCCTCACGCATAAAGCTAAAACCACGTTCAGCGTTATCGAGCTGCGGAGATGACACACCAAGATCTAAAAGTATGCCATCGACGCCAGAAATACCTAAACGATCGAGTACAGCGAGCATGTCACAAAACGAGCCATGATGAATATGGAAACGCGGATCATTGAAGTGCTCATGCGCGAAACTAATCGCATCAGGATCTTTATCGAAGGTGATAAGACGACCTTCTGGACCGAGTCGATTAAGAATCTCTCTCGAGTGTCCCCCACGTCCAAACGTGCCGTCGACATAAATACCGTCAGGACGAATATCGAGTGCGTCGATAGACTCGTTTAGTAGAACTGAATAATGCCCTGTGTTAGACATGGTGCGACTCTCAATGAATTTATCGTATTACTATACCATTTTGCACTAGAGAAGTTGTGATGAAAACTGACAAAATGCTATGACTCGTTACAAGCTAGAGCGTATATCGCTGTGTGAAATAAACAAACGATTTCGTGTATACGAAAGCTCAAAGACATGAGCGAGAAGAAGGCCAGCTATTACTCGGAGACGCGGGAGCAGTTTCCCGAGGGCAGCGAACAACGTGAGCGAACTCGAAGGATCTTTTGAACTCTAAAGCGCCATTGCGGTATACGTCAGGAGATCCCTCTGGAAGCTCGGGAACATACGCCCTCAAAAATCGCGACAACAGAAAAGGGTACCCCATCAGTTACTCGGATAATGAGTGTGATGATTTTGCGCGGGCACGCAAGGCAGGTTTAAACGAGACGAGGGAGTGTACGTGTGGTACATGACCGATGCCGAGCGCAAACCTAACGGCGCGCGGCCCTCAAAAATCGCGCACAAAAGAAAAGGGGTATCCATACGGATACCCCTTCCGGTATTAAAGCCTGGCGTCCGCTCCGCGGCCCAGCTCGCTGATAAGACGCTCGCGTTCGATAGTCTTCCGAAATTTAATCACGGATTAAATTCCCAAATAACCGACAATGGTGGCTTCTAG
>JABXIR010000095.1 GCA_013372965.1 Gammaproteobacteria bacterium | reverse complement strand
GTTACATAAAGCGCTTTGATCATTGGCTAAGGTCTTCGCCACGCTATCTAATCCGCGAGCAAAAAAGTTTCCACGAGGTTTATGATTTTGGCCCCTATGCTATGTTTTACTTGGACGTCATCAATTTGATCCAATTTGCAATGTTAGATATAAAGCTGGCTGGTGGTATGCTTATGTGTCGCAACAACTATTGATGAGTTTCTTATCTTACTAGGATTGTATCGCTGCAATGGAAACCCTTACGCTTACAGGGACTATATTGGGTGGTCTTGGCCTGTTTTTACTCGCCATCGGTATGATGACCGATGGTTTGAAGCTGGCGGCTGGATCATCACTTAGAAGGCTATTGTCGAAAACGAGTAGAACGCCGCTACGAGGAATTGTCTCGGGATTCGTTATGACCTCTGTGGTGCAATCGTCTAGTGCCGTTACGGTGGCCTCACTCGGCTTTGTTAACGCGGGTCTGATTAGCATGCGGCATGCGCTGGGAATTATCTACGGCGCAAACGTAGGCACCACGATGACGGGCTGGCTAGTCGCATTAATTGGTTTCAAGCTGAATATCCAAGTGTTCGCCTTACCCTTAATCGGGGTCGGTATGCTAATGAAGCTGTTCAGGCCGGGCGATAGAATAGGCGCCTTTGGCCTAGCGCTCGTTGGCTTTGGCTTGTTCTTTGTGGGAATTGATATTCTCAAAGGGGCGTTTGAGGGCATGGTGCAGGCATTCGATATTAGCCAGTTCACGGCTGATGGTCTTGTTGGAGTCATCACTTTCCTGCTGGTCGGAATAGTAATGACGATCTTAACTCAGTCGTCGAGCGCGGCTATTGCGTTAACGATCACTGCGGCATCGAGCGGAGTGGTAGGCGTGTATGCCGCGGCTGCCATGGTGATCGGTGCGAATATTGGCACCACTTCTACGGCGTTAATTGCTTCGATTGGTGCCACATCGAACGCCAAGCGGGTTGCCGCAGCACAAGTTATATTCAATGCGACTACAGCGCTGGTTGCGCTGGGGTTATTGCCGGTGCTCTTCTATTTAATCAATTTCATCACGGGTTGGGTCAATGTTGAGGCAGATGTCGCCGTGGCTTTGGCGCTGTTTCACACGATATTTAATATACTCGGCGTAATGCTAATTTATCCGCTGAATGATCGTTTAGCGACCTTTCTGGAAAATCGCTTTGAGGGTTGGGAAGAGCAGGCGTCGCATCCCAAATATTTAGATAAGACCATTGCACAGACTCCAGACTTAGCGGTTAACGCCTTAATGTTGGAGCTTTCATCTATCTCAGAAAAAATCCTAGCGCTTTACTCTAATTTAGTGCTTCAACGCAGGATCGCTTCGAAGCAATTGGCGGATGAAATTTACGTAATTAAGTCGTTATCAAGCGATGTCTCGCAGTTTATCGTGAGTATTGAGAGTTCGGCTTTGGGCGAGGATACGTCCAACGAGTTGGCCACTCTGATGCGAGTGGATCAATATTTCTTAACCTGTACCATCTCCCTTGAGCGCTTGGCGCTGTTCCTTAAATCGCGAGAGGCTCTGACACAAGATCACTTGGAGCAACGGGTTGTCGATTATTTTCTGACCGTGTACACGTTCATGGAGCTTTCGGGCAGCGAGCTGCGTGCCGCAGATGCGTCACCGAGCACACAATATGAAGTGATATCGACAAAGCACGACGCGATAAAGGCCGCGTTGATCCAAAGTGCGACGAACCGGCAAGTAACAGTCGAGCAGATGTCTAACGCGATCGATTGTTTAGCTGAAGGGTTACGTATCGCGGAGCAATGGCTCAAAGCGTTTAGTCGACTTCATGCGCTGGACGCGGAACATTCTAAGCATGTTGATGATCAGTAGGCGCCTTGTTCGCTGGTATCATTGCCATTATGAGTGTCCATCAATTAGTGGGTTGGCGAACACTATGAGCGGCGCTCTACCATAGCTGTTAATGATAATGTGAGGCGTGTGATGGATTATCAAGCGATTATTGAGTTTTGGTTTCTCGAGCTGAAACCTGCCCAGTGGTGGAAAAAAGATCATGAGTTCGATAGTAAGATTAAACAGCGTTTCGAGAGTATCTATCTAGACGCAGCACGTGGGAAATTGACTCATTGGCGCACGGAACCTCAGGGTCGGCTGGCCGAAATCATCGCGCTCGATCAATTTCCTCGTAATATGTACCGAGATACCCCAGAAGCGTTTGCCAGTGATGAACTCGCTGTTAAACGCACGCTTGAGGCGATTGAATCGAATGCAACACAGCATCTCGACGGACCGTACCTAGCGTTCTTATTAATGCCCCTTATGCACAGTGAATTGCTTTCAATGCAAAGACTGTCGGTGAAGTGGTTTACTAAGCCAGGGTTAGAGGCCAATCGGGGCTTTGCGATTGCGCATCACGATATTATTGAGAGGTTCGGCCGGTTTCCGCATCGAAATGCGATTTTAGGTCGCCGCTCAACACAGGAAGAGCTCGAGTTCTTGCAGCAACCGGGATCTAGCTTCTAAGTTATAGGAAATCATTTATGAATGTTGTCAAAGCTATTTTATTCACGTGTTTAGTCATGATGCCCTATCAGTCGCTCGCTCAAAACTTGGTGCAGAACAGTTGTTTGGACGACCCCCGTTTTAACCAGTTTGATTTTTGGTTGGGAGCGTGGCGAGTGACCGATGTTAATGGCGTTCATGTGGGAGATAACCGCATTGAAAAGACAGAGGCGGGTTGTTTGATTACCGAGAATTGGATCAACGTTCAAGGACAAACCGGCTTCTCGATGAACTATTTCAATCCGATGACCGAGCAGTGGCGTCAAATTTGGGTCTCGGCACCTGGCGTTGAGATCGACTATGTTGGTGGCCTAAACGAGTCCGGCGCAATGCAGCTTGAGGGCACCATCACTTACTTTGGTGCTGGCACGTCCGCGCCATTTCGTGGCACATGGACTCAAAATGATAACGGTACCGTGCGGCAGTTATTCGAACAATTTGATGATAACTCGGGCGAGTGGCAAGTTTGGTTCGATGGCTTATATACGCGAGTGAGTCCAGAGTGACGTCAACGACTGCGATGAACGACAGGGGGTTCGCTCAACATCGGTGAACGAGTTACTTTTTAGCGGTCAGTACCCTTTAGCGAATCGCGTCACTTGCCTCGCTTCATGGGCATAATTTTATTAAAGAGAATTCGGCTGCGCATAAACAGTGGATAGATCTTAGAAGCAAGGTATACACGCCATGCTTGGTTTCCAAAAATCACGCGACCGCTGCCTTTGCCAATTTTTGAGATGACTTTTTTTGCAATATCCTCAGGCGGTGTTGTTAAGAACGTATCGGCAAATTCCCCGCCGCCCTCAACTCCCTGACTTATATTCGTTGCAATACCACCTGGATGGACGATCAGTACCTCAATGGGAGAATCATAGAGCTCTGCCATCAGGGCCTCCGAAAACCCGCGTACG
>JABXIR010000233.1 GCA_013372965.1 Gammaproteobacteria bacterium | reverse complement strand
TTGCCTCATTCGTTGATGGGTTAACTGTACCAGAAAACGCCTCGTGATTGCCGCCCTAAAAAGGGGAATTAATTGCTCGTTATCGGTGCGCAACTTCGGTGCGTGGCGCAAATCTGCTGGCACTTCAAAAAGCTGCAATGCTCTGGATTGCACGGTTTTATTGAGGTTGGAGGTTTTTGGGATGAACTCGAACAAAGTTGGCACGGTTTCTGCATTGTTTAGTGTAGAGCAGCAGGATGCTGACTTAAGTGCACGAACGCACGCTATCGATAACGTGACATTACAAAAAACGCATAGGGTTCTTAAAGGTACTCATTAGAGGCCTTTTACTTTTGGAGAAAGTACATGTTCACAAAATTTTTAGCGGGTTCAGCCATCGCCATGGCAGCACTAAGTTCGACAGTAGAAGCACAAACGTCAACGTCCTCGGTTTCAGGATCGGCGGGTTTGTCGACGGCTTACTTGTTACGAGGTCTCGATCTCGATTCCCCTCAATTTTGGGGACAGGCAGACTATACCGCAGGTGGTTTTACCGCCACCGCATGGGTGAGCAGTCTTACGTCGGCGGGTTATGAGTTGAACGTCGTCCCGAAATACACGTTTGAGGTGTCGGACTCGGTATCGATTGACGTTGGTGCGGTGCTTTATAAGTACGAAGACACCGACTTCGGTGATTACGTCGACCTAACCGCGGGCGTTGGCTTCGGCAATTTCTACCTCGGCTACATGCATACGGTGGGTAGCGATTACGAAGACATTGATTGGGATTACGTTACGTTTTCTGGTGAGTTCGATAAGTTCAGTGCGCTGGTTGGTTATGACGCTTGGGATGACGGTGTGATGAGCGGTGATTACATCCACTTAGATTTAACTTACGCGCTTACCGATAACCTGAGTTTTACGGTGTCGAAGATTGTTTCTGAGTCGGGTGATTATGGAGATTCGATCATTACGAACTACTCAGATGACGTTCGATTTTTAGTCGGATTCAGTCTGCCAATATCAGACTGAATCACGAAATAGCTAAGCAAAACAAACAACGAGCAGATGGAGACGAGTATGAAATTAGTCACTGCAATTATTAAGCCATTTAAGTTGGATGACGTGCGAGAAAGCTTGTCTGACATTGGCGTTAATGGAGTCACTGTAACTGAGGTGAAGGGGTTTGGTCGACAAAAGGGGCACACCGAATTGTATCGTGGAGCTGAATATGTGGTCGACTTTCTACCGAAGGTAAAGGTTGAGGTTGCCGTGGATGATTCGCTCGTCGATGCTGTGACCGAGGCCGTCATCTCGGCGGCCTCTACTGGCAAAATCGGTGATGGAAAAATATTCGTGAGCTCACTCGAAGAAGTGGTTCGAATTCGTACGGGTGAGACGGGCGTAGAAGCCGTTTAACTTGCAGCTGTTAGTCATTAAGAAAGGGGGCTCGTAATGAACGAGATCTATGAACTCCAATACGCATTGGATACTTTTTACTTCTTAGTGTGTGGTGCACTGGTTATGTGGATGGCCGCTGGCTTCTCAATGCTTGAGGCTGGACTGGTTCGATCTAAAAACACCACCGAAATTCTAACGAAAAACGTGGCGCTGTTTGCTGTGTCTTGTTTCATGTATTTGATCTGCGGCTACGCCATTATGTATGACGGCGGTATTGGCTTGATGGGTATTGAAGCATTTGATCAAGCTGAAGTACTTGCAGCGAGTGAGGAAGCAGGATTTTCGGGTGACTCGGTGTACTCGTCGGCATCAGACTTCTTCTTCCAAGTCGTCTTCGTAGCAACGGCGATGAGTATTGTCTCGGGTGCGGTCGCGGAGCGAATGAAGTTATGGTCTTTCTTGGCCTTCGCTGTTGTGATGACGGGCGTTATTTATCCGCTTGAAGGTAGCTGGACATGGAACGGCAAAGACGTCTTTGGTCTTTATAACTTAGGCGAACTCGGCTTCTCGGATTTTGCTGGCTCCGGTATTGTCCATATGGCAGGCGCAGCGGCCGCGTTGGCAGGTGTCTTGCTACTGGGGGCTCGTAAAGGTAAATACGGTCCTAATGGCCAAGTGAATGCGATTCCGGGTGCGAACTTGCCGTTGGCGACGCTTGGTACCTTCATTTTGTGGATGGGCTGGTTTGGCTTCAACGGCGGCTCCGTATTGAAGCTTGGGGATGCCTCGAATGCTCACTCAGTTGCTATGGTATTTCTTAACACCAACGCAGCGGCGGCTGGTGGATTAATTGGTGCGTTGCTGCTCGCCCGAATTTGGTTCGGTAAAGCAGATTTGACGATGGCTTTAAACGGCGCCTTAGCGGGTCTGGTCGCCATCACGGCTGAGCCATCGACACCAACGGCACTCCAAGCGTCTGCCATTGGCCTAATCGGGGGAGTGATTGTTGTTTGCTCAATTATGGGCCTTGAAAAACTCAAGATTGACGATCCGGTTGGTGCGATTTCTGTTCACGGTGTGGTTGGCCTATTTGGCTTGCTGGTGGTGCCGCTTACTAACGATGCGTCGACTTTCCTAGGACAAATTGTCGGCGCGTTAACCATCTTTGGCTGGGTATTCATTGCTTCGACTGTCGTGTGGTTAGTGATCAAAGTTGTGGCGGGAATTCGAGTCAGCGAGGAAGATGAATTTAACGGAGTGGATATCGCGGAGTGTGGTATGGAAGCCTACCCAGAATTCACCAATAAATAGTTTTTGACACGTCCCAGTGTTGCTTTGGCGCCTTTTTGGCGCCTTTTTTATGGGCTCAATTTGCTTGTCTTGAGCGTGAGCCAATCGGCGAATAATCCCAGAAGGAGTTGTGGATCCCAAAAGTGTGATTGTGATCACAAAGTGATGGTGTTTTGTATAACTGTTTTATAAGATGATTCCTAATAAGGAAGAAATTATAAATCGTTGGAGGTTTCCGTGATTCGGAACGTATTGTTCGCACTTACTGCTGGCATCAGCATGACGGCGGCGGCTCAGGAAGAGGTTCGTATCTATAATTGGTCTGACTACGTTGGTCCAGATACGATTAGTGACTTTGAAGCGCAAACAGGCATTAAGGTCATTTACGAAGAGTTCGAGTCGAATGAGCGCCTCGATGAGGCGTTACGGACAAATGAGGCGTGGGACGTGATATTTCCCTCGGACAACTTTTTCGCGGGACAGATGCGCGATGGGCTTTTGTCGCCGCTTAATAAACGCAAGTTGCCAAATTATTACGCCAACCTTGATCGTGCTTTTTTAGCGACGATGCAAACTGATCTCGACCCCGGCAATCGTTACGGCCTGCCGTATATGTGGGGTACCACCGGAATAGCCTACAATATCGAAGCCGTTGAGGCGGTGATGGGTTCAGGTTTTGAGTTTTCGTCGTGGACTCAGTTGTTTGATGTTAACGTGGTTCGTCGCTTGCAGTCGTGTGGAGTCAACTTTCTGGACTCGCCCGATGAGATGATGCCACTCGCGTTGTTAGCGGTTGGTACGTCTCCGACGGGTTATACGGACGCCGAGTTGGAGCAAGCGACGAGGCTCGTTCAGCGAGTGAGTCGCTACGTGACGTTCAAGCTGGAAGATTTTGAATCCGACCTGATTGAAGGTAATACCTGTGTCACTGTCGCTTGGAACGGCGATTTGATGGCGGCACTTGACGAGGTTGATAATCCAGCGGACTTTAATTACGTCGTGCCGGAAGAGGGCAGTATCCTCTGGATCGATATGGTGACGATTCCGCATAACGCAAAAAATGTTGAAGCGGCGCACACGTTTATTAACTACTTGCTCGAGGGCGAAGTTAACGCAAAAATTGTTAATTACGTTGCCTATCCATCAGCGGTTAGGGCGGCAACGCCGTACATCGATGAAGAAATTGCCTCAAATACGGTGATCTTTCCTTCTTCTGAAGAACGCCGTCGATTGGTGATTCCGGCGCCCGACACGGTCGAGCAAGCGAATCGTAAACTGGCCGCGTGGCGTTCGATTCGCGGTGCAGACTGGGTCGCTGAATAACGCACTAGCTCTTTAGCGCGAACACAACATTTTAAAAGCTGCGTCGGAAGTCGCGGCTTTTTTTGTGCAAAATACCTCGAGCTTTCGCTTTTTCAAATAATCAGTATGCTAGGCGAATATTCATCTCTAATGTTCAGGAGAGAGCGATGTCACTAGCTCACCGCGTTCTAGACGTAAACGACAATCTTCCGATAAAAACCGATGCGCCAGTTCATAGTGGCAAAGTTCGCTCTGTCTACTGGTTGAGCGAGTCGGATTCAGCGCGATTAATTGAAAGCCGTGGCTACAATGTGGCAGCGAATACGCCGCTTGCAATCATGGTAATCAGCGATCGTCTGTCGGCGTTTGATTGCATCTGGACTGCAGAGAATGACTTACGCGGTGTACCGGGCAAAGGAGCTGCACTTAATGCGATCTCGAATCACTGGTTCGAGCGATTTAAGGAAGAGGGTCTAGCTGACTCGCACATTCTTGAGGTTCCACATCCGTTTGTTTGGATCGTTCAAAAGGCGTCACCGATTCGCGTCGAAGCCATTGCGCGTAATTACATCACCGGCTCGATGTGGCGAGCGTATGCGAAGGGTGAGCGAGAATTTTGCGGGATCTCATTACCGGAGGGGCTCGAACGAGACACGTTGCTCGAGAAATTACTCATTACTCCTTCGACCAAGGGAATTTTGCGCGGCATACCTGGCGTCCCAGAAGCCGACGATGTGAATGTGACTCGTGGCAATTTGATCGATAATTTCGAAGCGTTTAATTTTCGCTCGGAGAGCGACGTTGATCAATACGAGACGTTGCTAGAACAGGGTTTCAGAGTGATCGAGTCAGATCTTGCCAAACTCGATCAAATCTTCGTAGATACCAAATTTGAATTCGGCTACGTCAAAGATCGAAATGGCAACGAGAAAATGATCTACATGGACGAAGTGGGTACGCCCGATTCTTCTCGCATTTGGGATGGTGCTGCATATCGCGCGGGCCAGATTGTTGAGAACTCAAAAGAAGGCTTCCGTCAGAAATTGCTGAGCTTCGTTCCCGACGCCGACGTGTTACTGAATAAAGATCGTATGGATGAGCGCTTAGCGCTCGCCGAAAGCACCGTTTTACCCGCCGAGTTTTTCGAATCGGTATCAAGTACCTACGTCTCGACTGCAGAGAAAATCATCGGTAAACCGTTGGCGTTGTCAGACGATCCGCTTGCGGAAATTATCGACGTATTAGACTCTCAATTCGCCTTGATTAAGTGAGCTCCCCCTCTGTGAGGGGGACGCGTCAAGTGTCATGGTTCGGTTTACTGTAGCTATCAATACATAAGGATAGCTACAATGAACCTTAAAATCTGCGCTGCTATATCGATTGTGTCGCTCTCGTTAGCGGCCTGCAAAGACAACTCATCCGCTTCCGTCGACACCGATCAATTAGGCAACGAAGCGTTAGCGACAATCGATTCCCCCGAATGGGCTGCCCACGCGGTGTGGTATCAAATTTTTCCCGAGCGCTTTTACAATGGTGATCCCTCGAATGACCCTCGAGCTTCCGACATAGCGGGGTCCTACCCTGGTTTTGTGCCCGAAGGCTGGCAAACGACCCCGTGGACGCAACAGTGGTATCAACCCGATCAGTACTTTGCGGGTAACGCGGAGCGAGAAGATTTTTATGGCAATCCCGTTGGTTCGTTTGCTCAGCAATCTGCGTGGCGAAGGTATGGTGGTGATCTCGCAGGTGTACTACAAAAACTCGATTACCTCGAAGATCTGGGCGTAACTGCGATTTACTTTAACCCCCTAAATGATGCGCCTTCGCTTCATAAATACGATGCCGCTAATTGGCGTCATATCGATCGCAACTTCGGACCGAATCCCGATGGCGATATCGAGACGATGGCGCAGGAAGTTCCAAATGAACCGAGTACTTGGCAATGGACCGAGGCAGATCAGCAGTTTTTGCAACTCGTTGATGAGCTTCACGCGCGGAACATCAAAGTCGTCATGGACTACTCATGGAATCACACGGGGCTCAATTTTTGGGCCTGGCAAGATGTGGTGAAAAAGCAGCAAGCCTCAGAATTCGCCGACTGGTACTGGGTAACCCATTGGGACGACCCCGAGACCTCTGAGAACGAATTTGACTATCACGGTTGGCTCGGAGTGCATTCACTTCCCGAGATACGCGAACTCGAGTACATAGACCACCGGAATGGGACCGAGGCCTATGATGGCGATATTTTCAGTGAAGCGGTGAAGCAGCACATATTTAACGTGACAGCGCGTTGGCTCGACCCGAATGGTGATGGTGATCCGTCTGATGGCGTCGATGGCTTTCGATTGGATGTGGCTGCCGAGTTGCCTTTGACATTCTGGCGTGAATACCGAAGTTTCGTTCGCTCGATTAACCCAGAGGCATACTTAATTGGTGAAGTATGGTGGCAACAGTGGCCCGATAAATTGCTCGATCCGCGACCCTATCTCGAAGGGGATGTTTTCGATGCACACATGAACTATCGTTGGTATCGAGCTGCTCGGCACATCTTCGCTGACGCGCCCGAGCGAATTTCGATTACCGACGGTGTTCGTAGTTTAAACATGACTCACGAAGGGATTCCGAACTCGACCTACGCAACCTTCATGAATATGTCTGCGAGCCACGACTCACCGAGACTCTCGACGTCAATGTTCAATCGTGGAATGTATAAATTGGATACCTCACCAGCGCCGGATCGCGATTACCGAATCGATCGACCAGACGCGGAGACTTGGCGAAACGTCGATTTATTATTACTGCACCAATTCACCTATTTGGGGGCTCCGCAAATTTGGGCGGGCGACGAAATGGGAATGTGGGGTTCCGACGACCCGCACACACGTAAACCCTTGATTTGGCCTGAATTCGAATTCGAGCCCGAAACGCTGCATCCGTTCGGTTTTGAACGTCCTGCTAACGAAGTCCGTTTCGATGAGGCTCGCCACAATCTTTACCGAGAACTCATTGCGCTCCGCAACTCGATGGAAGTGCTCCGTATCGGTGAGATCGTCCACGTGCTTCAAGACGACGAACATCGAGTGTGGGGTTATCAGCGATTCATAGAAGCCAGCGAGGAGATGGCGCTCGTGCTGTTTAATTTATCCGAGCAGCAACAGCTTGTCTCGTTGCCGAGTGGCTGCGAGCTTGATCAGTCACTTCTATCGGTTGGCGATGTGCGTGTTAGTGGCGACGAATCCAACGTTATGATGGATCCACGCAGTGGTGTGGTGTTGTCGGTTCGTTGCACGTGAAGCGACGCTTATAATCATCCAATACATGCACTCTATGCGTATTTAGCTAAAATTGAATGCAGAGATGCAAATAGGAGAGCACATCGTGCAGAAGCTTATAAACAGTGTGTTGGGGTTGTTCTGGGCAATCGTGCTAATGTTCAGCCCTTCGTTAGCGCTAGGTGACGATGCAGTTCGTCACCTCGAGCTAGAGGAGGTCACTTCGTTTGAAGTGGCGGAAGACATATTTTCGGCCGACACTGAGCGTTTAAAGGCGATTAGCGAACTCAATCCTGCAACGCTTCACGATATTCACTTCATTACCTATTCCCTCGAAACTGCCGTCGCGTTCTTCGTGAACAACAGTCACAGTGAAGAATCGGCCTATTACCAAGAGTTGGCGGAAGTGGTTGAGGAAATACACATCGCCTCCGAAAACGGGCGAGCGGAAGAAACGCGCGATCATTTGGATCGTTATTTTGCGATGGCCGAGGCTCGAGAGCCGTCTTGGGTTGATTAGTTGCGACGTGGAAAGCGTTCAGTGCGATGATTTTGAGCGGTGGCTCAAGGCGTTTTTAAGTGAGGCGAGGGAGTGTACTTTTAGTACATGACCGATGCCGAGCGAAAAAACAACGACGAGCAACCCGCAAAAATCGCGCACAATTCAGAAAACCCTGCGGGCTTCGCGCTTCGCGCTCGGTTCATAACGCTGGCGCGTTATGTCGAACCAGACGGGTGGTTCTCATCCGCTCACATTGCACGCATAAAAAAACCCCAGCATAAGCTGAGGTTTTTTGTATGGTGCCCGGAGGCGGAATCGAACCACCGACACGAGGA